>JBIIGF010000496.1:0-2568 GCA_044236665.1 Aestuariivirga sp.
CAAGCAGGATGCGCAGTCTGCGCTTCAGGCGTCTTCCAGCTCCGCCTGAGGAATGACCGGCCGCGAATCCGGCAGGCCCCAGAGCGACAGGCCGGCATGGGCCCTCGGCGGCTTCAGCAACCCATAGTGCCGGGCCAGTGCGGTGAGCGCCAGGCCCAGCACCGCCTTGCCGCTGCGCTGCGGCAGGTGCAACACCCGCTCCGCCTGTTCGAGGCCCGCCGAGAGGCAGCACACCTGGGTGAGGATGCTGGCGAGTTCCGGCCCCACCGACTCCAGCGCCGCCATGTAGCGCTGGCGCGCGGCGATGGCCGCATCGCTCTGCTCGGCCACGGCATTGGTGCCGCGCCCACCCGCCCCGGCCATGTCCCAGTTGGTGGTGGAGCGCCGCGCCATCAGGGCCCGCTCGAAATCCATGCGCAGTTTTTCGCCCGCCAGATATTGCGCATCGCTGATGAGCGGCTGGCCCGCCTTATCCTTGCGGGTGCGGAGCCAGGACAGCGGGCTTTCCGCATCATTGAAGGCCGGAGCGGCGCGCGGCCCCTCCGCAGGTTTCGGCGGGCGGTGCCCGGTGAGGGTTTCAGGGGACTGCCTCGGTGACCGGCGCTTGGACTGCATGATGAACTCTCCTTACGTCAATCACGCTAACCGGGATCGAAAAAGGAATCAATACCTATTATAGGTTTTGCCATAACGACGCGAGGGAGCGCCGGATTCCGGCGGCAAAAGGATGGCAGGGTCAAGCCCGCCATGATGGAATAAGGCTGCGAAGCCGGTCAGGCGGAATTGGCCTGGCGCTCTTCATCCTCGATGACCGAGAGGAAATAATCGAGCCCGAGCACCATGCAAACGCCATTGCCATCGGGAGCGGCGAGCGGCAGCCGCAGCCAGTATTGAACGAGGTGTTCCTTGTTCACCCTGGGGCCACGCACGATGCCTTGCGTGGGCTTCCCGTCGAGCGCGGTGTGGCGGTAGGCCGCCAGCCAGTAATCGCGGCTCTGGCCAAGGTCGAGGTCATCGAGGCAGGCGCCGGTGATCTCCCGGTCGAACACATCGCGCAGCCGCGTGCCCGCCAGGCGCACGCGGCTCTGGCCCAGTTCGTCAGCGACATCGACGAGGGAGACAAAGGGCAGAAGCCTTGGGATGTGGGCCGGATTGATATCTGCGCGGCACGGCATCATCTTGCCCTCCCCGCGTGACAGCCAGTAATCATATAACTGGCGCTGCTCGGGCACCACAAGCTGTGCCCTGAACGCTATGTTGACCGACCCCATAGCCAACGATGCCCTTTGCCGAATCACCCGCCCAAATCAACGATCCGTTTATGAATCGTGAACGGGTGATCCGCAAGAGTCAGCAGCAGTAAATTTGCTAAGCTTGTTTGCCGCGGCGCTGACCGAGGCCCATTGTCTTGGCAAGGTTCGAGCGCGAGTTGGCGTAATTGGGCGCAACCATGGGATAATCGGCCGGAAGGCCCCATTTCTCGCGGTACTGTTCGGGCGAGAGGTTGAAATGCGTGCGCAGGTGCCGCTTCAGTGACTTGAACTTCTTCCCGTCCTCGAGGCAGATCAGATAGTCCGGCGTGATCGATTTGCGGACATTGACGGCGGGCTTGATCTCACCGCCCGCGCCATCCCGTGCGGCCGGTGCGCCCGCCGCCTGTTCGAGGGCGCGGTGCACCTCGGTGATGAGCTTCGGCAGGTCGGCCTGTTCCACGGCGTTCCGGCCGACATACGCCGCCACGATCTGGGTAGCCAGTTCAATAAGCTGGGTCTTGGTGTCCATACGCGGCCGTCCTTCCCCCGGGAATTGGAATGAGCACCATCTTTAGGCGAGGCCATCGACAGGTTCAACATCCCCGCCGACGCCATGGCCACAGCGCTTCACTTTTTACGCCCGATACACCACATTGAGGCCCGGAAAGAGAGACACCCATGACCAAGATCGAGAAACCCGACGCCGAATGGCGCGCGGCCCTTTCGCCGGAGGCCTATCACGTGCTGCGCGAGCATGGCACCGAGCGCGCCGGCACCAGCCCCCTCAATCATGAGAAGCGCAAGGGCACCTTTGCCTGCGCCGGCTGCGGCAAGGATCTGTTCGCCTCCGACACCAAGTTTGAATCGGGCACCGGCTGGCCCAGCTTCTTCGCACCGATTGCGGATGATGCGGTCGGCACCAGCGAGGACCGCTCCTGGTTCATGCGGCGCACCGAGGTTCACTGCGCCGATTGCGGCGGCCATCTCGGGCATGTCTTCCCGGATGGCCCGCGCCCAACGGGCCTGCGCTACTGCATGAATGGCGTTGCCCTTTCCTTCAAGCCGGGCGGCAAGGACTGACCCCATGACCAATCATCTTCCAAAGCCGCCGCGGGCGGAGAAGCGCCCGCGCGTTGAAACCTGGCACGGCCACGAGAAGCGCGACGACTACCACTGGCTGAAGGCCGAGAACTGGCAGGAGGTGATGCATGATCCCTCCGTGCTGCCGCAGGAGATCCGCGCCTTCCTCGAGGGCGAGAACGCCTATCACGAGGCCGTGATGGCCGATACGGCGGCGCTGCAGGACCATTTGTTC
>JBIIGF010000498.1:0-2564 GCA_044236665.1 Aestuariivirga sp.
GCGGGCCGCAATGCCGCCATCGTCATCGCCAACCATGCCCTCGTGCTGCATCAGGCGGCTGTTGATCACGCGCTGGGTGTCGCCCAGACGGATGAAGAGGAAGCCGCCCCCGGCGGCATCCGCCGGATCGTGTTCGACGAGGGCCACCATCTGTTCGATGCGGCGGATTCCGCCTTCTCAGGCCATCTCACTGCACTTGAAACCGCCGAGCTTCGCCGCTGGATCAGGGGGCCTGAAGCCGAGCGCCGCAGGGGCCGTGGGCTTGCTGACCGCATCGGCGATCTTCTGGGCGAAGATGACGCCGCCGAGAAGCTGCTGCAACAGGTGCTGCGCGCCGCAATGGCGCTTCCGGGGCCCGGGTGGACACGGCGCGTGCAGGCCGGCCAGCCGGAAGGCGCTGCAGAACAGTTCCTCTCGCTGGTGCGCCAGCAAGTTCTGGCCCGGGCCGAGCAGAATGCAGCTGGCCACACGCTGGAAACCGACTGCCACCCGCTGGTCGATGGGTTGGCTGATGCAGCGGGGGACCTGGCACGCGCGCTGGTCGACCTCAAGAAGCCCATGGCGGCGCTTGCCAATGCGCTGGCCAGAAAGCTCGACACCGAGGCGGAAGACCTCTCCACCCATGACCGCGGCCGCATCGAGGCCATATCGCGCTCCCTGAAGCGGCGTGGTGAATTGATGGTGGGCTCATGGATCGACATGCTCTCACGTCTTCTCGAAGAGAAGAACCCGCTGTTCGTCGAGTGGTTCGACATCGAGCAGAGCTTCGGGCGCGAGCATGACGTGGGGCTCCATTCCCACTGGATCGACCCGACGGAGCCTATGGCGCTTGCCGTGCTGAAACAGGCGGACGGCATCGTCATCACCTCCGCCACGCTGAAAGACCGCCCGCCGGACGTGCCGGATGACTGGGCCAATGCCGAGATGCGCACCGGTGCGGTTCACCTGCCCTATCCCGTGAAGCGTGAAAGCTGGGAGTCGCCCTTCGATTACGCAGGCGCCAGCAGCGTCATCGTCGTGACGGATGTGAACCGCGAGGACATGGACCAGGTGGCGGCCGCCTATCGTGAATTGTTTCTCGCCGCAGGTGGCGGCGGGCTTGGGCTGTTCACCGCCATCTCTAGGCTCCGAGCCGTTCACAAGCGGCTGGTGAAGCCGCTTGCCGATGCCGGCCTGCCGCTTTACGCCCAGCACGTGGACCCGATGGACACCGGCACATTGGTGGACATGTTCCGCGCCGAACGTGATGCCTGCCTGCTCGGCACCGATGCTGTGCGCGACGGCGTGGACGTGCCGGGGGATTCGCTCCGCCTCATCGTGCTCGACCGTGTGCCGTGGGGCACGCCCACCATTCTGGAGCGGGCCCGCAAGGACGCCTTCGGCGGCAATGCCTATGGCGACATGGTGGTGCGCATCAGGCTGCGCCAGGCCTTTGGCCGCCTGATCCGCCGCGCCGGAGACACGGGCCATTTCATCGTCCTCGATTCGCGGCTGGCCTCGCGCTTCAGCACGGCCTTTCCGCAAGGTGTTTCGATCTCGCGCCTCGGGCTGGTGGAGGCGATCGAGAGGGTGCGCGCTGGACATTGAAGAGCCTTCCTCTAAACTCCGCGCCATCAAGCGGAGTGACAAGGCAATGGCCGGCACCATCAGCACAGAACAGGCGCTCATCTACACCATGGTCACCATGTCGGGTGTCGAAGGAAAGGTCAACGCCATCGAGCTGGCTGAGATCCGCCAACTGGTGCAGACGCTTCCCATCTTCCGCGACTTCGACGAGCACCGCCTCGTCACCGTGGCGCAGGAGGCGGGCGAGATCCTGCAGGAACCCGAAGGGCTCTCCGCCATTCTGGGTCTTGTAAAGAGTGCGCTGTCGCCCAAGCTGCGCGAAACCGCCTATGCGCTGGCAGTGGAAGTGGCGGCTTCCGACCTCGCAGTCGGCAAGGAGGAACTCCGCTTCCTTGCCATGCTGCGCGATGCGCTGGGGCTTGACAAGCTGGTCACCGCCGCCCTGGAACGCTCGGCAATCGCGCGGTATCAGACGGAATAGCGACACCCATCACCAGTTACCCGAAGGCCCGCGTCTCCAGCGATGGCAGGCGGCTTGCAAAGGTCACGGCGCGCGCCACGAAGAAGATGTTGAGTGCCGCCCACAGGCCGCTGTTGCCGAACGGCGTTTCGAGCAGCCACCACGCAAGCATGAAGATGGCGAGCGACACGATCATCATGTTGCGCATGTCCTTCGTCGCCATGGCACCGGTGAAGATGCCGTCGAACTGGAAGCAGATGACACCCAGCACCGGTGACATCGCCACCCAGGGAAGATAGTCGCGGGCAGTGGCACGCACGTCCGCGCTCACCGTCATCATGTCGATGAGCGATGGCCCGAATACCCAGATGACGAGCGAGCAGATCACCCCCAGCACCATCGCCCACAGGCTGGTGAGCCAGATCGCGGCGCGGAAGCGCTCGCGGTTGCGGGCGCCGACCGACTGGCCAACCAGGGCTTCCGAGGCATAGGCAAAGCCGTCGATCAGATAGGCCGCAACTTCGAACAGGTTGAGGAG
>JBIIGF010000497.1:0-2564 GCA_044236665.1 Aestuariivirga sp.
GAGACCGAGCAGCAGGTGCTGTTCAATGTGGTTCAGGCCTATATGCGGGTGTATGCCGGCCGCCAGTTCGTGGCGCTGCGCAAGCAGGACGTGGCGGCGCTTCAGGCACAGGTGCGGGCCTCGCAGGAACGCTTTGCAGTGGGCGAGATCACCCGCACCGACGTGGCCCAGTCCGAGGCCCGCCTGGCCGAGTCCCAGAGCGCGCTGGTCGATGCCCAGACGCAGCTGGCGCAGGACGTGGCCTATTATGTGTCGGTCGTCGGCAATGAGCCCGGCAAGCTGAGCTACCCGAAGGTGGTGAAGATCCCGCCATCCCTGAAGGTGGCACTCGACAAGGCAAGTGAGATCAATCCGCGCCTGCTCGCCCAGTCCTTCGTGGAACTGGCCGCCAACAGCGATATCGGCGTTGCCTTCTCGGGGCTGCTGCCGAGCGCCGACCTGACTGCCACGGGCTTTGCCGCCGATGGCAATTTCACCGAAGACAATAACGAAAGCAGTTCGGCCTCGATCGCAGCGTCCGTCACGGTCCCGCTCTATGAGGCAGGCCTTGTCTATTCGCAGGTGCGCGAAGCAAAGCAGCGTGCCAGCCAGAGCCGCATCCAGGTGATCGAGATCGCCCGTGACATCCGCCGGGCCGTGGCCTCCTCCTGGAATTCCTATGTGGGCCTCGCGCAGATCATCAAGAACACCAAGACGCAGGTCAATGCGGCGCGGCTGGCGCTGAACGGCGTACAGCAGGAATATCAGGCCGGCACGCGCACCACGCTCGACGTGCTGAACGCCCAGCGCGAACTCGTGTTGTCGCAGGTGTTGCAGGTCAGGGCGGAACGCGACCGGGTAATCGCCGGGTATCAGCTTCTGGCCTCCATTGGCCACCTGACCGCCCGGGACATCGGCCTCGAGGTTGCCGTCTACGACCCAGAGGCGAATTATCGCCAGGTTCGTGACAAGTGGATCGGCACGGATGTTAAAACCGTCGAGTAACTCGCGGGGATATCGACAAGGCCACCGGCCTGTCGTAAGTTTCAACAGGGGCCGCTGAGAGCCTCGACAGGGTGGGGCACGTGACTGCTGAACCGCGAATGGAAGATCTCCTTGCATCAATCCGCAAGGCCATCAACGAGGACATCGGGGATGTCCCCGTGCCCATGACGCCTGCAGAAAGCCTTGAGGCCCGCACCGCCGAGGCCCTGAAGCCCGCCGAGGAAACGGCGGGTTCCGCAAGCGAAATTCAGCAACTGCGTGCCAAGATCACCCGCGCCCGGTCGACCGAGACGGCCACGCCGCCGGAACCAGTGCAGCGTGCCGCAAGCCTTTCTGCGGCGCTGCAGAACGAGACGCCCCGCCGTTCTTGGCGGGAGATCGAGCCGAGCCTGCCGCCATCGCGCCTGCGCGGCACGACCAGTGAGTCTGACCCCGTCCGGACGCTGAAGCGCGCTGACCTGCCGCCGCGCGGCCTGACCCGCTTCGAGCCGATCCCCCATCGTCCCGCCCCGGATGCGCCGCGCGGCGAAACCGCGGCAATGCTGTCCGGCAGTTCGGCGCAATCTGTGCAGTCGGCCTTCAGCCGCCTCGCGGATACCGTGCTCTCGCGTGCCACGGGCGACCGCACCATTGAGGATATGACGCGCGAATTGCTGCGCGGCATGCTGAAACAGTGGCTCGACGAGAATCTTCCCGCCATGGTGGAACGCATGGTGCGTGAGGAAATCGAGCGCGTTGCCCGAACCGGCCGCTGAGGGCGTCGTCGTCGTTTCTTCTCGGTCCTGACCTTTCGTAAGCCGTACGCCAGTTTGCGGTGCTTAACCTGTCGCGTCACCGCTGGTTGGAGCCGGGTTGGCGAGAGGATGAACCAAGCCGAGAATTTCCACCCGGACCGCCGCATGTCGGTGCGCACCCGCGTTCTGAAGCGCGGCAAGGCAGTGTATCTCGACAAGCTCTCGGTCATCGACTGTACCGTACGGGACATGTCGGAAGGCGGTGCGCGGCTCGCCTGCTACCATGCCGGTTTCCTGCCCGACGAGTTCTTGCTGGTTCTGATGCTGGACCGCACCATGCGGCGGGTGCGGGTCGTGTGGCGGCGGCTGAACGAGGTGGGCGTGCAGTATCTTTCCAAGGCGCAGGATGCCTCACACCTGAAGCTTTGGTGGCCGACACGGCCGCCCTATCTCCTGCGGTTCAACGACATGCGCAACGTTCGGATCGTACTGTGCCGTTGAGGGGCACGGCTTGCATGGGCGTGGCTGCTGGTGTTTAAGGCGCATCCAGAACAGCTCAGATTTATGCGGATTTTTCCCATGCTCGAGAAGACCTTCTCCCCGGCCGAAATGGAAGCCCGGCTTTATGCCGAATGGGAAGCGCGCGGCTTTTTCAAGCCCGGCGGCAAGCCGGGGGCGGAACCCTTCACCATCGTCATTCCGCCGCCCAATGTCACGGGCTCGCTGCACATGGGCCATGCGCTCAACAACACCATTCAGGACATCCTCATCCGCTTCGAGCGCATGCGCGGCAAGGATGTGCTCTGGCAGCCCGGCACCGACCATGCCGGCATCGCCACCCAGATG
>JBIIGF010000499.1:0-2559 GCA_044236665.1 Aestuariivirga sp.
ATGCCGGGCTTCGACTGGGACGACTTCTCGAAGCCGCTGGTCGATGGCCTTGCCATGTATGAAGGCAAGATGGTCGGCATTCCCTTCGACATCCCGATCTACATGCTGATGTACCGCAAGGACATCCTCGAGAAGCACGGCATCGCCGTGCCGACCACCGAGGACGAGTTCACGGCGGCCATCAAGAAGATCACCGAGGCCGAAAAGGCCAACGGCATGTACGGCACCGGCCTTCAGGCCAAGTCGGGCCACTATTCGCTGAACTGCGACTGGACCCAGATGGTGTGGAACGCCGGCGGCTCGATCTTCGGCGCCGACAAGAAGTTCAAGGGCAATGACGATGCCGGCATCGCCGGCCTGCAGCTCTATCAGGAGTGGGTGAAGAACGCCCCGCCGGAATCGCTGAACTCCACCTGGGACGGCCAGTTCCAGATGATGGCGGCCGGCCAGTGCGCCCTTGTCCTGTCCTGGGACGAGTTCTTCCCCGGCCTCGACGCGGCCGACTCGAAGGTGCAGGGCCTGTGGATGCCCGCCAAGCCGATCACCGGCAAGGCACTGCGTCCGATCTCGGAAGTGGGCTTCGGCGAAATTCCGAACCGCGCTCACCAGGGCGGCTCGATCCTCGGCCTGTCGAAGTACTCCAAGAACGTCGATGCAGCCTGGCTGTTCATGCAGTGGGCCTGCTCGAAGGACGTGATGACCCGCTGCACGCTCATCGGCGGCTTCGCCCCGATGCGCCTGTCGTCCTTCACCGATCCGCGCGTCAACGCGAAGGCCGTCGTGGGCCCCGGCACCACGCGCCACCTCGAGCTGGTGAAGTGGATCATCGACAACGACATGGCCTCCGAGCCGGACATGCCGCTGTGGGCTGGCTTCTCGAACAACGAGATCCCCGTCAACCTCGGCAAGCTCCTCACCGGCCAGGACTTCGGCGGCGACGCCAAGAAGTGCATGGACACGATCGCCCAGGCGATCGATGCCGCAGTGGCCGAAGCCGGCCTCTGAGCAAGACAACAGCAGAGGCGGCATATGCCGCCTCTGCTCCCCTCATCAGGTCAGAGACAGCTTTTATGCGCGGCGACCTCGTCATCGGTATCGATTCATCGACCACGGCCACGAAAGCCATCGCTTTCGATGAGCGGGGCCGTATCGTGGCGGAAGGCCGCGCCTCCATTCCACTGGCCAACCCGCATCCGGGCTGGTTCGAGCAGGAGGTCTCCGACTGGACCGGCGCTGCCACGAAGGCGCTGAAGCAACTGACGAAGAAGGTCGATGCAAGGCGCATCGCAGGGATTTCGATTTCCAACCAGCGCGAGAGCTTCGCGCAGTTCGATTCCACCGGCAAGGCGCTCCGTCCCGGCACGATATGGCTCGACGAGCGGGCCCAGGCGGAAGTCAAGGCCATCATATCGGAGCTGGGTGCCGAGCAGGTGCACCGGATCTCCGGCAAGCCCGCCGATGTCACCCCCTGCCTCTACCGCTGCCGCTGGCTGGCCGACCGCATGCCGAAGATCTGGCGGAAGACGGCGAAGACAGCCGAAGTGCATGGCGTGCTCACCCACTTCCTGACCGGCCAGTGGGCCACCTCGATCGCCTCCGCCGACCCGATGGGGCTCATCGACGTCAAGTCCTATGACTGGTCGGATGTGCTGCTCAAGGCCGCCCGCCTCGACCGTACGCAATTGCCCACGCTGTTCCGCACCGGCGAGGTGATGGGCGAAGTGTCCGCCGCCGCCGCGAAGCTGACAGGCCTCAAGGCCGGAACGCCAGTCATCGCCGGTGGCGGTGATGGCCAGTGCGCGGGTACTGGCGCCAACACGTTCCTTGAGGGCCGCGCCTATGTGAATCTCGGCACCGCCGCCGTCTCGGGAAGCTATGGCAAGACCTATGCGGTGGACCGTTCGTTCCGTACCATGGTGGCGGTTGGCGAGGATGGCTTCTCCTTCGAAACGGCGATCCGCACCGGCACCTTCCTTGTGAACTGGATGGTGGAGCGGATGTTCAACGTGAAGCCCGCGAAGGACCCCGCCATCTTCACCGCGCTCGAAGCCGAAGCCAAGGCCTCGCCCATCGGCGCGCATGGCCTTGTGCTGCTGCCCTACTGGTCAGGTTCCATGACCCCCTACTGGGACTCAGCGGCGCGCGGCGTCATCGCCGGGCTTTCGGGAAATCACAGCCGCGGCGATGTCTACCGTGCCCTGCTCGAAGGCGTGGCGCTGGAACAGGCGATGACCACCAACCAGGTCGACACCGCCACCTCGCGCATCACCCATTTTGCCGCCGTCGGCGGCGGCTCGCGCTCCGATCTCTGGTGCCAGATCCTCGCCGATGCCTCGGCCCGCGATGTGAAGCGGCTGGAAACGGCCGAAGCCTCCGCACTGGGCGCCGCCATGGCGGCCGCCAAAGGGGTTGGCTGGTACAAGACCGTCGCTGCCGCCTCGAAGGCCATGTCCGGCAAGCCCTCCAGAACCTTCCGTCCACGGACCAAGGAGGTGCGGCGCTACGCTGAACTTCTGGAGATCTACGCGGAACTCTGGCCGAAGCTTTCTGACTGGAACC
>JBIIGF010000519.1:0-2558 GCA_044236665.1 Aestuariivirga sp.
CCGCCATACGCCACGGCCCAACTCCACATCATCAAATAGTTCGGCTTAAGAATAGCGAAGCAGTGGCGTCGCTACCCGGCATAAGGGCCATTGAGACTTTCCCAAAATATGTCGCTGTTGTTGCAAGCCGCTGGTGGCAGGCGCAGCGTGCTTTAGCAATGCTCGAGATCGAATGGGCTTTGGTGACTGACAGCGTTTTACCAGCGCCCACTTTCTCGAGCCAAGATTATCAAAACACGCTTGTAGCTAGCCTTGCGCAGCATCCTATACCCGATAGTTTAGCGAAATTGCAGACCCAGGATCAGATCGAAGCCCTTTATCAGTTTCCGCTCTTGGCCCATGCACAATTGGAGCCGCCCTCGGCGATAGCGCGCTTCAATCCCGATGGTACGCTGGAGGTTTGGGCACCAAACCAATCGCCGGATATCTTCCGAGATGCAGCGGCGCGGCGTGCAGGGATTGAGGCTGAGCGCGTCATCATTCATACTCCCTTTGCCGGAGGATTTTTTGGACGCCATTTTTATTATGGTTCGCCGTCACCGATGGACGAAGCCATCGAACTGGCGAAAAAACTCAAACGTCCTGTCAAAGTTATATGGTCACGCGAAGAAGAATTCACAAATGACATCTATCGACCAATAACAGCGGTCAAGGTCACTGCCGGGCTTGATCGCCAGAGGCAAACGGTGACAGCAATCAATGCAGTGATTGCAGGAGAAGGCGTGTCCGGTCAATTGTTCGGGTTTTCTGGCAAGGCGCCTGATGAAACGGCAATCGAAGGTCTCTTATCAGATGCCTATGAACTCGAGAACCGAAAAGTTTCTCATCAGCTTGTCCCCTCACCAATCAAAATTGGATATTGGCGCTCGGTCGGTCACTCGAGCAACAATTATGCAACCGAATGCTTTCTTGATGAAGTTGCATCGGCACTAAAGGTTGATCCTATTCATTTTCGCTTAAATCTACTCCGCAAAAACAAGCGGGCGATGCGTGTTCTTCAAGCTGTTCAAGAGAAGGCCGGCGGACAACTCACGAGGCCCTATCGGGGACGTGAACAGTCGGTGTGCGCGCGGGGCGTCGCCTTTTCCTTTTCTTTTGGAAGCTATGTAGCCAATATTGCTGAAGTCTCGTTGAGCCAAGGCCGTCTGCGCGTTGAAAAGGTATGGGTTGCTGCCGATGTGGGCCTTCTCATCAATCCCGACCTTGTATCGACGCAATTGCAGTCGGCGATCATTATGGGTCTATCGGCCGTATTGAACGAACGATTGAGTATCAAGAATGGCATCGTTGAGCAAACAAACTTCGATTCTTATTCCATTCTCGGCCCTGACGATGCGCCCGACATCGAGATTATTCTATTGCCGAGCGAGGAGGGGCCGGGCGGCGTGGGCGAGATAGGTCTTCCCGCCATTGGGCCCGCCATCGCTAACGCGCTTGCCGTTTTAACTGGTCGGCGGATACGTGCCTTACCGCTGATGGATCACGCTCCATTTACAGCGATGCCACTTTAGAAAGAAGTTTATCTGTTAATTTTAAACAATCACGAAGAAAAATTTTTATTATATAATTGCTAGTGTATTATTCTAATTTTGGATTATTAAAAATGCCCTGCTCCCTAAGAGTGAAGCCATATGGAGTCTTTAGGGCGAAACTTGTGCCCTAATGATCCAAGCTCGAGGGCGCATCGAAGAGAGTGATACATTAGCCCAGCGCGCTCACTTCCTACAGATGTTAAAGGCCTTTGGGATGCATTCTCAATAATTCCTTCTGAGGCTCAAAACGAGTGGCGGACTATAGCCTTGCCTGCCATTTCGTGACAGGAAACCCATAAAGTGCGATGAGAGCCGGCTATGGACATTCAAGATTATTATATTTTGCTCTTCACCTTCTGCCTGATGATTCTTGCTGCTACGATCGGGGCACTCATCCGACGGAAGATCAATCCGAATACATTCGATGAGCCAACCCGAGAGCTTGCCCGCATTGGTGTCGCGCTTGTGGTAACGCTATCCAGTATTGTTTTGGGGCTTCTTCTCTCCTCGAGTTTTGGCCGCTTTGAGGCGAGGAAGAGTGATGTGCGGCAGATCGCAGCGCAATTAAGTATGCTCGATATGATGCTGAAAGAGTTTGGTTCCGAAGGAGACGAACTCCGCAAAGAAATGCGAACTACAGTGAATGATTTAGCATTGGTCCTATGGCATCCGCTTATCAATGATAGCGGCAAAGAAGAGCGTCAAAGAGCGAATGAAGGCCTAAAATCCTTATACCGAAACGTACTTGATTTACAGGCAACGACACAGCGCCAGTCTTTTTTGAAGAATAGCATTGTTAATATTGCAAATGAAATCGCCCAGAAAAAGCGAATTCTGGAATCGTCAGATCGTGATACAGCCGGGTTTGCTCTCTTGGCGATTTGTCTCTTTTGGTATTTCATCAATTTTATGACTTACTTTTTGTTTGCCCCTGTCACGCGAGTGAGTGTCACTATCCTGGTGATTTGTGCCTTCTCCGTCTCCTTGGCCTTTTTTGTTATCTTTGAGCATGAGGTCTTTGGATCG
>JBIIGF010000509.1:0-2553 GCA_044236665.1 Aestuariivirga sp.
GGCATATACGCTCTCGGTGTTTGCGGTCAGATAAAGGGACTTGGAGTCCATCAGCGATTCGAATAGGACCACCGTCTGGTTATCGGGCCCGAATTCGCGCAGTCCGTTACGGATGGCGACCATGGACGCGCCGGGTACCGTGTTCAGGAATGCCTGCACGCCGCGCATGAAGTCCAGGTTGTCGTAGACCTTCTCGACAGTGCCCTTGTCCGGGAATCCGTCGAAGAACTGCAAGGTGCCAAGGCGCGTCTCGACCTTGTCCGGTGTCGTGATCTCAGCAGGGATGGGCGTCGTCATCTTCATCTTCGGTGCGGACTCAGCGTGGCTGGTTGCAGCTGCGAGCACACACACCAGTGCGGCACTGATCAGGTATTCATGTCGCGTGTTAATCATCGTCGCCTCCGTTTGCTTATCGTCATCGCCGACTGCCCGAAATCCGGTTCGGCGATCTCAATTCAGTGATGACCGGGCTGCGGTCGAGTTTTCCGAATCGACTGGTCGCGCATCGGGCAGGTCGTGCCCTGCGGGGTCGGATTGCAGGGCTCGGCCATCCAGGGGCGCCGAGTAGCGAACCGTGAGATTCAGAGAACAACACACTTGGTACCCTACCTTTCTTATTTGTCGCTCGTCAAATTTTCATTACTTGATCATCAAACACGCTACCTGCATTACTATGCGCAAAGAGGATAACGATGCGCCCACCAGCCCCCAAGCGCCTGTCGCCGGAACTCCGCCGCAGGGCGATTCTCCGAGCTGCCACCGAGCTGTTTGGTCGCAGCGGGTACTCGAACATCTCTGCCGCCGATATCGCCCGGCATGCGGGCGTGACTCCCGCTCTTGTGCATCATTACTTCGGGCCAAAGCGGAAGATATTCCTGGCCATCATGGGCGACTGGAAACATCTCGCCGTGCAAAGCCTCAACGTCGACCGGGCACTGCCCTTCCGCGCGCGGGTGGTAGCCAGTTCGACCTCGTGGTTCGAGCTGATCGCACAGCAGCCCGCACTCTGGATGGCAACGGACGTCGAGGGCGGGGCGCCGAGCGATCAGGATGTTGCTGCCATACGCGACGAGGTGCGCTTGGGCGCTGTCCAACTGATGTTGGAAAAGTTCGACGACGTGGTCGATGACACGCCAGCGGCCCGATGGGCGTTGCTGGGTTTTACTGCATATCACGACATCGTGATGCGTGGTTACATGCGAGGCGAGATGGACGCCTCCGCGATCATCGCGCTGCTCACCGAAGGCCTGAGTGCGACGTTGAAGACCACCATTCCGGCGTTGAATCGCGAGCGACGGCATCCTCGCGCGGAGCGCAAGAAGTCAGCCCGAAGGCGTTGACGCAGGTTGGACTCGGAGCGGGCATGCGGAGGATCTGCGCGCTTGAATCGCGTGGTTTTTTTATACTCACCCAAGGCTGAGATCGGTCTTCGGACGGCTGTCTTATCGAGACGCCTGGTAAACGTACGAAGGACTCCGCAGGGTCCCCGGCAAGGCGGGTAACACTTTCAAAAGCCCTATTACGACAACGAACCGCGCTCGCCCACTGCGCAACGGCTCGACGGTTGTTGATGCCCACCTTCGCAAAGGGCCCGATCAGCCCTGCCCTGGCGCAAAGCCTTACCTCGGGCGCACACGTGGCGGGGCGGGCCTATTGAAAGTACTATTTGGTCGAGCCTTTGACCACGCGCCTGCCCCACTGCTGGCGGGTCCTGACCGAGGAGATCTCCGATGAACAGTGATGCCGGCAAGCTGAGCGGCAAGGTCGCGATCGTCACCGGTGCGGCCAGCGGCATTGGCGAGGCGATCGCCGAGCTCTACCTGAACGAGGGCGCCCGCGTGGTCGTCAGCGACCTGCCCGGGCATGGGCTGGCGCAGCGCTACCAGAACCCCGCGCAGGTCCATGCCGTCGAGATCGACGTCACCGCCGACGAGGCACCGCAGCGCATCGTCGAGGCGGCCACGCGCGAATTCGGCGGCCTCGACATCCTGGTCAACAACGCCGGAATCGCGATCGGCAAGCAGTTCGAGGAAACCACCGACGAGGAGTTCGATCGGATCATGAACGTCAACGTCCGGTCGGTGTTCCGCGTCACCCGTGCCGCCGTGCCGCACCTGAGAACGCGTGGCGGCGGCAGCGTGATCAATCTCGCGTCGATCATGTCGTCCACCGGCGGACCGCAGCTGTCGGCCTACGCGGCCTCCAAGCACGCGGTGCTCGGCCTGTCGCGCGGCATGGCGGTCGATCTTGGCAAGTACGGGATCCGCGTCAACGCGCTGCAGCCGGGCTCGATCTGGACCGGCATGTCGCGGCCCTTCTTCGATGACCCGAATTTCCGAAAGTACTGGGAAACGAAGGCGCCGATGGGCCGCATAGGCGACCCGATCGACGTCGCGGTCGTCGCGCTGTTCCTGGCGACGGATGCGGCCAAGTTCCTGTCGGGTGCCGGAATCGCCATCGACGGGGCAGCGGGCGTCAACTTCTGAAGATTGCCTCGGTCAATCATTCCCGACTGCAGTCGCCGCGGCGCATCGGTTCGTTGACGACACCGCG
>JBIIGF010000513.1:0-2552 GCA_044236665.1 Aestuariivirga sp.
TGACGGATGCGGCGATCGCCGAGGACCTCGGCCACGACATCGAGGACGTTTATGCTCAGCGCGCACGGGAGAAGGCGCTGCGCGTAACTTATGGCCTGACCGATCCCCAGTTCCAGGGGATCACCAATCCGTCCGTCGACGCAGCTGACCAGGACACGGACGCTCCGGAGCCTTCCGAGGACAGAAGACAGCGATGACCATCATCACAGATTATGCCGATCCGTGCGCAGTGTTACCGCGGATCCGCGAAGCCTATTACGCACTGCTCGAGGGCCGTAGGCCTGACCTCATCGAGTTCGATGCCGGGAACGGCGTGCGGCGCAAGGTGCAGTACGGCAAGACCGACCTTGGCGCTCTCCGCTTGGAGCTCTCGCGCCTCGAGACATTCTGCAGTCGGGCCGGGGGCCAGCGCCGCCGCTTCGGCCTGCGCGCGGGAGGGTTCTGATGCCTGGACAGCTTCTACGCCTCAGTGACCGGCTCCTCAACACGCCGCTCCTCATCCATCCGGCCAAGGCCCAGATCATTCTGGGTGCCTTGAGCGGCCGCATCGGGGCCAATGCGTCTCTCTTCGAAGCCGAAGACCAGCACGAACCTGATGCCAGCCGTTTTGCAGGCTCCACGAAACGCGCCGATGGCACCACCTCCATGACGCGCACCGCAGATGGCGTTGCCATCGTTCCCGTACTTGACACGCTGGTCAACCGCGGCGCGTGGCTTGACAGCCGGTCGGGGCTCACCAGCTACGAGGGGGTCGCGGCTCAGCTGCGGACGGCAGGACAAGACCCGGAGGTACGGTCGGTCCTGCTCGACATCTCCTCGCCCGGTGGCGAAGCCGCTGGCATGGCAGGTCTGGCGGATCTGATCCGTTCGGTTCGCCAGACCAAGCCTGTCACCGCATTCGTCAACGACATGGCGGCCTCCGCAGCTTACGGCATCGCCAGTGCGGCAAACGAGATCGTCATCTCGCCTACCTCGATCGTTGGTTCCATCGGCGTCGTCATGCTGCATGCCGACCGCTCCGGGGAACTGGCCGCCCAAGGGGTGAAGCCGACGCTGATCTTCGCCGGAAGCCACAAGGTCGATGGCAACCCCTTCGAGCCGCTGTCCGATGCCGTGCGTGCGGATCTGCAAGCCAGTGTCGATGCACATTACCGCCAGTTCCTCGACACGGTGGCGCAGGGACGGGGCCGGAAGCTGACAGCAGACATGGCACGCGCCACGGAGGCCCGTACCTTCATTGGCT
Source organism: Aestuariivirga sp. (assembly GCA_044236665.1). Taxonomy (GTDB): domain Bacteria; phylum Pseudomonadota; class Alphaproteobacteria; order Rhizobiales; family Aestuariivirgaceae; genus Aestuariivirga. Next base: position 1,244 of record JBIIGF010000513.1, read on the forward strand.
CGGAGGCCATCACGCTCGGCCTTGCCGACCGTATCGCCAGCTTCGACGAGGCGCTTGCCTCGCTCGTCCAGAATCCAACACCCACACCCCGCCCATCCGGGCGCAACGCTCGCAAAGGAGGGATATCCATGAGCACAGAAGAGATGGCTGCTGCCCCAGAAGCAGTGCCAGCTACAGTTCCCGCCGCTACCATTGCACCTGTACAGCCCGCGCGGCTTGAAGCGCAGCCTGCGATCCGAGTGGAGGACGCCGTGGCTGCTGCCCGCCTCGACGAACGGGCGCGCATCCGCGCCATCGTCAATTCCGATGCCGCCGTCGGTCGCGAAAAGCAGGCCCTGATGCTCGCCACGGAGACGGCCTTGAGCAGCGTGGAGGCCGAGAAGATCCTTTGTGCCTCTCCGAAGGAAACCCGCATCGAGGCGCTTGCCCAGCGCGCCAGCGCAGGCCCCGAGTTCGGGTCGAGCCGCGAGGCCGAACCTCCAAACCCCACTACACGCGCTGAAGAAGGCTGGAAGCGGGCCATTGCTAATGCCAACCGCCGCTTCGCCCGCGCCTGACAGGAGAAAGACCCATGACAGTTCTCATCGAAACCCGCCATCCGGCGGAGTTCATCCTCTCGGAAGCCAACGGCCAGCGCTCGCGTGAGGCCATCACCATCGCATCCGGCGCCGGGATCATCGCCGCAGGCACCGTGCTGGGCAAGGTGACCGCCAGTGGAAAATACCTGTCCAGTGCCGTTGGCGCAACGGATGGCAGCCAGATGCCTGCCGCCATCGCCATCCACGGCGCAGACGCATCATCGTCCGATGCCGCCATCTCGGCGATCGTCCGCGATGCGGAGGTAAACGGCAACTGCCTTACCTACCATGCCGACCGCGACCAACCGGCCGAGAAGGCTGCCACCAAAGAGGCCCTCAAGGGTCTTGGCATCATCGTGCGCTAACCGGGAGATCTCACCCAATGTCGATCATGAACATCTTCAATCAGGACGCATTCAGCGTCATGCGTCTCACGGATGCGCTCCGCGAGGTCTCCTACGTTCCCTCGCTCATCGGCCAGATGGGTCTGTTCCAGACGGTCAGCATCGATACGCTCGATATTGCCATCGAGAAGGACAAGGCCCAGAACGGCATCCTGATCCAGGCCTCTCCGCGCGGTGGGCCTGGCCAGACCTTCGGCAAGAACAAGCGCTCCATGCGCACCTTGCGCATTCCCCACTTTCAGGTCGATGACGCGATCAACGCGGACGAGGTCCAGCAGGTCAGGGCCTTCGGCGAGGAGGTTGCGGTCGAGCGACTCCAGGCCAAGA
>JBIIGF010000030.1:0-9571 GCA_044236665.1 Aestuariivirga sp.
CGCATGACAAAGCCCATGACCCAGGAGAAGATCATGCCGATCAACATTTCCCCAACCGGGCTCGCCCGTGACCTCCAGGTCCGCGCCGACAGCGGCAAGCCGATTCGCATCGGCCTTGTGGGGTCAGGCGAAATGGGAACCGACATCGTTACCCGCGTTGCCCATATGCCGGGCATCGAAATCGGGGCGATCTCGGAACTCCACCTTCCGGCTGCTGGCAAGGCGGTTGACATCGCTTATCGCGGCGAAGGCCACTGGCAGGAGGCCGGTACGGCGGATCAGCTCAACGCCGTCATGGAGCGGGGCAAGGTCGCCGTCACAAATGACGTGAACCTGCTGATCAACTCCGGCCTCATTGATGTGGTGATTGACGCGACCGGCGTACCTGCAGTTGGCGCCGAGATCGGGCTGCGCGCCATGGAGCATGGAAAGCACCTCGTCATGATGAATGTCGAGGCGGATGTGACAATCGGCGCCTATCTGAAGTCCGAGGCTGACCGCCTCGGCGTAACCTATTCCCTAGGTGCTGGCGATGAGCCGTCATCCTGCATGGAGCTGATCGAATTCGTCTCCGCCATGGGCCATCCCATCGTCGCCGCTGGCAAGGGCAAGAACAATCCACTGAACGTCGATGCGGTACCGGATGACTATGCCGAGGAAGCAAGGCGCCGGAACATGAACGTCCGCATGCTGGTCGAATTCGTCGATGGCTCCAAGACCATGGTCGAAATGGCGGCCATTGCCAATGCAACGGGCCTCGTGCCGGACCGCCCGGGCATGCATGGCCCCGCCGCGACGCTCGACACGCTGTCGAAGGTGCTCGTTCCCGAACAGGATGGCGGCTTGCTGTCGCGCAGTGGCGTCGTCGATTACTCGATCGGCAAGGGTGTGGCCCCCGGCGTGTTCGTCGTGACGGAAATGTCCCATCCGCGTGTCCGTGAACGCATGGAAGACCTGAAGATGGGCCATGGCCCCTATTTCACCTTCCACCGCCCTTACCACCTCACATCGCTTGAAGTGCCGCTCACCTGCGCACGGGTGGTTCTTTATGGAAAGCCCGATATGGTGCCTCTCGCCAAGCCCGTGGCCGAGGTCTGCGCCGTTGCCAAGAAGGACCTGAGGCCGGGCGACACGCTCGATGCCATCGGCGAATACTGCTACCGCGCCTGGATCATGACGGTGGCGGAAGCGCGTGAAGCACAAGCCATTCCCTGCGGCCTCCTGCATGGCGCCGCAGTCATCAAGCCCATCGCCAAGGGCCAGCTCATCACCACCGCCAACACCGCCGTTCCAGCCGGCTCGAAGATCGCGGAACTCCGCGCCCGCCAGGACCGGCTGGTCTATGGCCAGTAAGGAGACGCACATGGTTCAGACACTCAAGAAGCCCTCTGTACCTGGCGCGAAGAATGTACCCTTCGCCTTCCGCGCCTATTCGCCCGACCAGTTGCGCGAGGTGCTGCACAAGATGTACCTGATCCGCCGCTTCGAGGAAGGCGCGGAGGATGCCTATACGCGGGGCCTCATCCACGGCACGATGCATCTCTCGATTGGCCAGGAGGCCAGCGCCATGGGCATCTGCATGCCGTTGAACCCGGATGACCAGATCACATCGACGCATCGTGGCCACGGCCATTGCATCGCCAAGGGCGCCAGGGTTGACCGCATGTTCGCCGAGTTCTTCGGCAAGACCACGGGCTACTGCAAGGGCCGTGGCGGCTCCATGCACATTGCCGATGTGAGTGCCGGCAATCTCGGCGCAAATGGCATCGTCGCGGGCGGTATCCCGATTGCTGTGGGGGCGGCACTCTCCGCCAAGATGCAGAAGAATGGCAAGGTGGTGATCTGCTTCTTCGGTGACGGCGCCAACAATGAGGGCGCGTTCCATGAATCGCTCAACATGGCGTCGATCTGGAAGCTGCCTGTCGTCTTCGTCTGTGAAAACAATGGTTATGGCATGTCCACCTCGACGGCACGTTCGACGGCGGTCGAAAACATCGCCGACCGCGCTGTGGCCTATGCCATGCCGGGCATCACGGTGAATGGCAATGATTTCTCGGCAGTGGCTGAGGCCTCCACCGAGGCCATCGCACGGGCGCGCCGTGGCGAAGGTCCGAGCCTGATAGAGACCAAGACCTACCGGCACCGTGGTCACTCCAAGAGCGACCGCAACCGCTACCGCACAAAGGAGGAGATCGAGGAGTGGAAGGCGCTCCGTGATCCGATCAATCTTTTCGAATCCGAGTTGAAGCAGTTCGGCGTCATGGATGATGAGGCCATTCTCAGGGTGCGCGAGGCTGTCGAGGCCGAAATCGCGGCGGGTATCGCCTTCGCCAAGGAGAGCCCCATGCCCAGCACGGCCGATGTGCTCAACTTTGTTTATACGGAGCAGACGTGATGGACGCTGTTGTAAGGGAGCTCAGCTATTCGCAGGCGATTCAGGAGGCGATGGCCATCGCCCTGGAGCGCGATCCCCGCGTCTTCCTGATGGGTGAGGACATCGGCGTCTATGGCGGGGCGTTCCAGGTGACGGGAGATCTTGTCGAGCGCTTCGGCACGGACCGCGTGATCGACATGCCGATCTCGGAATTGGGTGGCGCTGGCGTGGCCGTGGGCGCGGCGGTGACCGGCATGCGGCCGATCTTTGAATTCCAGTTCTCCGATTTTGCCACGCTCGCCATGGAGCAGATCGTCAACCAGGCGGCCAAGATGCGCTTCATGCTGGGCGGCGAGGTTTCAGTGCCGCTGGTGATGCGTTTTCCCGCTGGGTCCGGCACAGGCGCTGCCGCCCAGCATAGCCAGAGCCTTGAGGCATGGCTCGCCCATGTGCCGGGCCTCAAGGTGATCCAGCCCGCGACGCCGCATGATGCGAAGGGCATGCTGCTCGCCGCGCTCGAGGACCCCGATCCTGTGATGATATTCGAGCACAAGCTGCTCTACAAGATGAAGGGCGATGTTCCGGCCGGCCACTATACCGTGCCGATCGGCAAGGCGGACATCCGCAAGGCTGGGCGCGATGCCACCATCGTCGCAACCTCCATCATGGTGCACAAGTCACTGGATGCCGCCGCCCAGTTGATGAATGAAGGAATCGACGTGGAGGTGATTGATCTCCGGACCATCCGCCCCATCGACAGGGACACGGTGATCGAGAGCGTCAAGAAGACCACGCGCCTTCTCTGCGTCTATGAGGCGGTGAAGACGCTGGGCATCGGCGCCGAGATCAGCGCCATGGTGGCCGAGAGTGAAGCCTTCGATTACCTCGATGCGCCGATCATGCGGCTTGGTGGGGCCGACAGCCCCATTCCCTATAATCCCGAACTCGAAAAGGCGGCGGTGCCGCAGGTACCGGATATCGTGGCTGCGATCCGCAAGCTGGTGGAAGGGAGGCGCTGACGCATGGCGACCGAAGTCATTCTTCCCAAGGTTGATATGGACATGGCTACGGGCCGCATCTCGCGCTGGCTGGTGGCTGAGGGGTCTGCCGTCAAGCAGGGTGACCCTCTGTTCGAGATTGAAACCGACAAGGCGGCGATGGAGATCGAAGCGCCAGCCTCCGGCATCTTGCGTAACCGCGTGGCGGAAGGCTCGGATGTTCCCGTGGGCAATGCGGTGGCATGGATCATGGGCGAGGGCGAAGGTACTGCACCTGAGCCGAAAGCTGCTGCCGCGCCCGCCATCAAGATGGACACACCTGCAAGCCTGCCACAAGAAACATCCCTCCCCGTAGCTGCGGCAACTGCCACGGCTTCAGGCATCCGGGCCACGCCCTTGGCCCGCCGCCTCGCACGCGAAGGAGGCATAGATCTGTCGCGTGTACCGGGCACGGGGCCGCATGGCCGTATCGTGCGGGCAGATGTCGAGGATGCCGTGGCCGCGCGTAACGCCGCACCGGTTGCTGCTCCCGTCAACCCTGCAGCCTCGGAACAGGCTGTCCTCCGCCTGTTTGCGGAAGGGTCTTTCCGTGAGATTCCGCATGACAAGATGCGTCTCACAATCGCTCGCCGCCTTGTCGAGGCGAAGAGCACTGTTCCGCATTTTTATCTGAGCGCCGATTGCCGGCTCGACCAGTTGCTGAAGCTGCGCGCCGATCTCAACGCGGCATCTGATAGCTACAAGCTATCGATCAATGATATCATCATCAAGGCCTGGGCTCTTGCTTTGCGTGATGTTCCGATGGCCAATGTGACGTGGACCGACGGCGCCATGCTGGCGCATCAGCATGTCGACATCGGTGTCGCCGTATCGATCGAGGGCGGCCTCATCACGCCGATCATTCGCAATGCCGAACAGAAGCCGTTGTCAGCGATTTCCAACGAGATGAAGGACCTTGCAGCGCGTGCCAAGGCGAGGAAACTCAGGAACGAGGAATATCAGGGTGGCACCACGGCGATTTCCAATCTCGGCATGTTCGGGGTAAAGGGCTTCGCCGCCATCATCAATCCGCCGCATGCGACGATCCTTGCGGTGGGGGCTGGTGAACAACGCGGCGCCTGGGAGAATGGTGTTTTTGTTCCCGCTACGCTGATGACGGTAACGCTCTCCGTCGACCATCGTGCCGTGGATGGCGCGCTTGGTGCCCAGGCGCTTCAGGCGTTCCGCAATTTCATTGAAACGCCGCTGTCGATGCTGGTCTAGGTGCTCTCCGGAACGGCCCTGGCTTCCTGTCAGGATCCCCCGCCCGCCCTGCGTGTCGGCGGATCCGATATCTAGCAATTTTCTCAACTTGCGGCTGACTGTATTTTGGCCCTGATCTTGCTATCAGGGCAGACGCATGAAAAGTGATTTCAATAACTGGTTTGCGTTGCGGCCGGCGCTGCTGCCTGCCCGGAGCATCGCCTGCTTCCTGGCGGCTTTCTTGATGTTTGCTCTTTTCATGGGGGCCGCGGCCCAGGCACAGGCGCCAGATGCGCCGCGGAAAGTGCAGGTTGGAATGTTCATCACTAACCTGTTCGACCTGAATTTCGCCCGGCGCGATGTCGAGGCGCAGTTCTGGGTGTGGTTCAACCATACAGACGCGGACTTCAACGCGAAGTCTGAGATCGAGATCATCAATGCGCGCACGTCAGAGGCGTTGATAAGCTACCGCATCGATGTCCCCGGCAAGGGGTTCTGGGAACAGGTCAAGTATTCATCGGTCCTCTTTCAGGACTGGAGCGTCGCCAACTATCCGTTCGACCGTCAGAAAATCCGGATTGTGATCGAAAGTGCCGATGCCGATGCGCGGACACTGCAGTTCGTGCCTGATGTTGAGGGAACCAAGCTGCGGCGTGACTTGACCTTGGCGGGTTGGAATATCGAAGGCGTCCGGATTTTCGCCTCCAACGAGTTCTACGAAACGGCCTACGGCGACCCGACGATGAGTTCCGTGGGGCCCAGCATCTATCCGCGTGTAACTGTCGAAGTGGACATCAAGCGCAATGGCTGGCGCTTGCTCCTCTCCACATTCATCGGTTTTGCCCTCGCCATTGCATTGGCGGGAATCGTACTCACCAGCAGCGCCTTCCGGCACACGGCAGACGTCATCGACATCGGGGCACAGCTTGCCATTGGCACCGGCGCGCTGTTCTCGACTATCGGTGCGGGCTATATCCTGCAGAATGGCCTGCCGCCCACGACCGAATTCAGCCTGGCCGATGCCTTCCAGCTTACGGCGTTCACTGTTACATTCCTTACGATGCTTATGATTTTCGTGGTTCATGTACTGCGCAAGCGTAGGCTCAGAGAGGCGGCGATCATCACGGCCCGGGTGCTTTTTGCCTTCTATCTGGTCAGCGTCATCTTGATCGTCTACCGGGTCGGGGTTGCCGTCAACGCATGATCCTCATGCTTTGGCGGCGCAATTGAAACCCGACCGTTACTGCCGTAATGGATGTCCCATCATGATCGTCCGGACGGTTGTCAAGAGATCAGGAGGCAGGTGAGCGACATGGTGCCAGCCATCATGCTCATCGCGCCTGAGGGCAGGACGGGCGATGCCGGAGCCATGACCTTGCAGTCATGACAATAGAACAGGCTTTGAATGTCCGGCCTCGGTGCCGTGTGAGTTGAGCAAATGAACCCAGCCAACAGACAGCTCCTGCAGAAGTCGCTCGAACTTCATCAGAAAGGGCAACTCCGCGACGCCATCAAGGGTTACGATCAGGTATTGTTGATGTCCCCAGATAGCTTCGATGCGCTGCACCTGAAGGGACTGGCAACCTATCAGACCGGAAATGCCACTGAAGCCATTCCAATCCTGTCCCGCGCGATAAAGCTCAGAAGCGGCATTCCGGCCGCTTACAACAGCCGCGGTTTGGCGCTTCAGGCCTGCGGCAAGGTCGAGATGGCTCTCAAGGATTTCGGCAAGGCGATCGAACTGAAACCCGATTTTGCCGAAGCTCATTGCAACAAGGCCAATGCATTGCGGGAAATGGGCAGGCTGGCGGACGCTCAGTCGGCCTGTGTGGAGGCTCTCCGCCACAATCCGGGAATGGCGGAAATCTACAACAGCCTGGGCGTCATTCTGAAGGAAGGGCGGGACTGGCAGGCCGCGCAGGAGAACTTCATCCGCGCCATCAAGCTGAAGCCAAACTATCTTGAGGCCCTGAACAATCTCGGCAATGTCTTCAAGGAACTGCGGAGATTTGATGAAGCGCTCGCCTGCTTTGACCGCGCCCTCACTCTCAACCGCACCCATGCGCAGACTTACAGCAATCGCGGAACCGCCCTTCAGGAACTCGAACGTTTCGAGGAGGCGGTTGAGAGCTACCAAAAGGCAATCAACCTGAAGCCTGACCACGCGTTCGCCTGGGTTGGCCTTGCGGACATCGAGTCCCGCTTTGGCAAATTCGCCGCCGCGCAGGAAAAATATGAGAAGGCACGGGTGCTGGATCCCCATGCTGTGGCGCCATTGTGTGGTCTTGCTGAGGTGAGGGCGTTCAGCGGTCCGGAACCTCTGATCCAAGAGATTGAGGAACGCCTCTCTGGCAGGTCCATGCTGGATGAAGACCGGTCAAGGCTTCATCACGCCTATGGCAAGATCTGCAACGATCTTGGCCGCTACGACGATGCGATGGCGCATTTCAGGGCTGGAAAGCAACTGCTGAAATCAAGTTTCAGCATGGCGCAGCACAAGGAACGCTACGCCGCCATGAAGCGTCTGTTCACGCGCGAGTTCTTCACCGAACGGCAGGGGCTTGGGGTTCAGGACGAACGCCCCGTATTCATCGTCGGCATGCCACGCTCGGGTACCACGCTGGTTGAACAGATTCTGGCAAGCCATCATCTCGCGGAAGGGCTGGGCGAATTGCCCTATCTCGCCAGGATCGCCAGCCGGCTCGGGTGGGTACAGCCCGACCCTCAGGCGTTTGTGCAGAGCGTCCGTACCCTCGGGCCGGATGATGTCAACCGGATGGGAGAGTCTTACCGGCAAGCCTACAGCAAGGCCGATCCATCCCACATCCGCCTCATCGACAAGATGCCGCATAACTTCCAGTGGCTGGGGCTTGTGGCGCTGATGTTCCCAAAGGCTCGCATCATCCATTGCCGGAGAAACCCGCTGGATACATGCGTCTCCCTCTATATGCAGGGCTATATCAACCAGCACGGCTACGCCAAGGAACTGGAGACGCTCGGCACCTACTATCGTGAATATGACGCACTCATGGATCACTGGAGAGCGGTTCTGCCGATCCCGATCCTCGATTGCCGCTATGAGCAGGTGATTTCCGATTTCGAGGCAAAGGCGCGGGAACTGGTGGCATTCCTCGGGCTTCCTTGGGACCCGAACTGCCTTAACTATCATGCGCAGGCAGGTCATGTGAGCACCGCGTCCCGCTGGCAGGTGCGACAGCCCCTCTATGGTTCGTCTGTTGGCCGCTGGCGCCGTTATGACAGGGATCTGGGCCCGCTCAAGCACGCCTTGGGCGTGAGCAACGCCTCGGATTGCTGAAGCGGGCTGTAATGCCGGCGCAGCGGGCGGGAAGGACTCGCCCCTCGGGCGTCAGTTGCCCTTGCCGGATTTCGGCCGCCAGGCAATCTCGGTGGTTACCGGCAGGCCTTCGCCGCCTTCCTTGCTGCGCACGCCGATCTTGGCATCCCTGTCATGGGCGGCGATCACGATTTGGACCATGGCCATCATGGCGCTGTCATGCGCCGTGCTGATCCTGAATGACTGACGTGCGCCCTTGCGCCCATGCAGGGCAAATTCGCAAACCGGCCCGGACGGACTGTCTTTCACGTGAATACGCGTAACCCGGCCGATGAAATCGAAGTCACCGGCGGCACGTCCCTTCGACCCGGGCGCAGACTTCGGCTGCGCCGTCTTCCTGGCTGTCTTTGTGCTCTTTGAAGTGTCGCGGCCACCGGCCTTTCCGACCTTGGTTCTTTCGCTCATGTCCCACCTGTCCGGCTGACTCATGTGCCCCCGGTGGACAATTCTAGAGCGAAGCTCATTGTCACAATCAATAGAATTGAGAGGATCTCAAGTTTCCCAGCATGGTGCCGGCCCGACCAGCCATCCACTGCAGCGCGCTGGAATAGATCTGCGCGTTGCGCATGGGGGTATGACTGTGGCTCGTGCGGCGGGATACGGCATGTGTCCCATCGGTACGACCATGTACAGTTCTAACCTTGCTCGGCAGTTTGCAGGCGAGAAGATCTTGACTGTATACCCCGCAAGCTTGATATTGAATCTATGATGAACTTTTCTCGATTAACCAGCAAGATCTATTCGGTTCACAGGATTTCCGCTGGATAAGCTGGATACAGCGGCTTAATTTTTCCAATAACGCAGAAAACTTCTCCTCGAGGCCGCGAATTGTCAGAATTACAGTCTCTGCCAGCAGTGATTTCAAGCTTGAGTGAGCAAGCTAGGACGTGTTTTTACGGAATGTCTGGTGCGCTCCAATACGGTGATTACGAAGCCATCGGAAAAATTTTTAATTCCGCATGGAAGACCGTTTCGCGTGAAGAGCGTGATCAGATCCGAGAATACTTCAATAGGAACTTCCTTTTCGATCAACAAAGAGAACTCGCCGCACACGGTGTTCGAAGATCATTCCGTTTCTGGTCTTTGGAGGAGAAAGCCGAGATAATCCGGTTTTCGCGAGAAGTTATTGATGCACTTGTGAGTGTTGCGGGTGCAGATGCCGCGCTTGGCTATGGTACGGCGTTGGCGATTGCCAGATCAAAGGATCTGATACCGCACGATGATGACGTGGACATCATTTGCGCTCTTCCCGTGAGCCGTTTTCCGACCTTTGACGATGCTCTTGATCATTTAGCTAAGGTATTCAGCGAAACGGACTTTAAAGTATATGGCAGGCATCCAAGTCACTGTAAGTTCAACCGCAAGCATTTAACGCTCGATGTGTTTGTTAAACTGCAGGAGGATGAGTTCATAAGCTCCATTCCGGGCCCACGTAAATCCATTCTGTGGTCTGACGTATTTCCGGCATGTGAAATCGATTTATTCGGTGTTGCCATTCCGGTGCCGCGTGACATGAATGCCTATCTGACAAAGGTCTATGGGGAAAACTGGCGCATCCCTGATCCGATGTTCGGGCATAGTTGGAACATCAAGCCGTTTGCA
>JBIIGF010000500.1:0-2551 GCA_044236665.1 Aestuariivirga sp.
ATCCATCGGGCTGCGGCGCAGGCGGTGGCGGAGCGATGATGCCGCCATCCGTTTGAGATGCACGGCCGTGACGCGCGCATCGCCTTCGAACGCTGCCAGCGCACGCGCGGCGCGCATGAGGGTGAGCTGCCCGCGCAGGCCGTCGGTCTTGAGGTGGATGCAGAGTTCGGCTGCGCGGTTCAGTTCCGCATCCGGCACCTCAACGTTCTGCAGGGCCTTGCGCGCCTTCAGGATCTGGCGGCGGATGGCGTTCTCCTCCTTCTGCCAGAGGGCCACGAAACCGGGCGGATCACGCTCGAACGCATCGCGGCGCTTGACGATCTCCACCCATGTCGACACCTCGGCCGGTGTTCTCACCTCGACCGACAGGCCGAAGCGGTCGAGCAGCTGGGGGCGCAGTTCGCCTTCTTCCGGATTGCCGCTGCCCACCAGCACGATGCGCGCCGGATGCCGGATGCTCAGCCCGTCGCGTTCCACAACGTTCTCACCCGAGGCCGCGACGTCGAGCAGCAGGTCAACGATATGGTCTTCCAGCAGATTGACCTCGTCGACATAGAGATATCCGCGGTTGGCCTGGGCGAGGAGGCCGGGCTCGAAGCGCTTCTCGCCATGCGAGAGGGCGCGTTCGAGGTTGAGTGCGCCGAGAACCCGGTCCTCGGTGGCGCCCAGCGGCAGGTCAACCACCGGGATGGGGATTTTCACCACGGCTGGCTTGCGCGCCGTACGGCACTCGGCGCACTGGGCGGTGGGGACGTCAGGGTCGCAGTGATAGGGGCAGGTGGTGGCGCGGATCTCCGGCAGCAGGGCCGCCAGCCCGCGCACCGCCGTCGACTTGCCGGTGCCGCGGTCGCCGAAGGCCAGGACGCCGCCAATCATCGGGTCGACAGCCGTCAACAGCAGCGCCTGTTTCAACTCGTCCTGCCCGGCAATGGCGGAAAACGGATAACGGGCGCTCATGTCTCAATCCAGCAGAAATGTCACTTTCAAGTGTGTAACATGAAATTGACACTTCGCAAATGCCAGTTGGCGAAGGGCCGGGCGCCGGTGGTGAGCGTCAGTCCCGGGATATGTATTGGCTGAGCGAGGCCGCCAGAAGTTTCTTGGCAAGGATGACGGCTGCCGCGCCGTTTTCGGCCGTGCCATCGGCGCCGAGTTCAGCGACCCAGTCCGGGTTGCGGTCAATCGATGAGCCGCCGACGATGACGCCGATATCACGGTTGAGCGAGGCGGCACGGATCTTGAGGATGGCCTTGCGCAAATCCCTGAAATGCGTGTCGTCGCTCAGCGAGAAACCGACGATCGCGAACCAGTCCTGCCCGGCAATCCGCACCACCTCCTCGGCGTCGGAGGTGACGCAGCTCCACACCTGCCAGCCGCTGGCGCGGAAGAAGCGCTGCACGATCGTATGGCCGAAGCTGTGCTGTTCGCCGGGCGCGCCGACGATGAGGATCCGGCATTTATCCTCCCGGTCGGTGATGCAATCGAGCTGCTCGAAGGTGATGACAAGGCGCTGCAGGCGCGCCACGCCGAGCGTCACGTCCACGAAGTCGATCCGGTCCTGCTCCCAGAGATGCCCGAGATAGGTGGCCGTCGGCCCCAGAAGCCGCAGGTAGAGATCATCGAGCGATACGCCGCGGTCCTTGAGGCCGAGCAGGAAGCCAGCCGCGCCGTCATCCTGCGGGCCCAGAACGAGCTTTGCCAGTGCGCGCACATCTTCGCGCCCCGGCACATGCGCGGCGTGGCCATCAGGCAGTTGCCCGTGCAGCTCAAGGAGGCGATGCACGGTATAATCGGCCGTGATGTTCGACAGCTTCTCATAGCGCTCAGCGGGGGAGTCCACGTCGACGGAGACCGGCGGAACGACATTCAGTTCCACGCCCGTCAAGCTGCCTGCCGCGCTCATCCCGCGAGGTGTCTGCCCTCGGCTATAATTGTCTATCTTGGGCATTCCCCCATCCCAAAAAGACCCAATGCGGCCAACTCGATCAAAGTTGACCTGGAAAACGATAACCCAGTTCCGGGGGCTACGCAAATCAAGCTTCCGGCCAGTCATGGTCTCGCCGCACGCCTTGCCAATCCGGCGCACTCTGCCATGATAACGTTCATGGATTCACGAAGTGACCTACGTCACACGGAGAAGAAGGTGTCATTTGTCGTGCCGGCCGGGCAGGGGGCGCAGATCCCTGTGTGCGCCGGCGATGTGGTGACGATCGTCAATGTGAGCGGCACCCAGGTGGTCGATTTCTGGTGCTTTCCCAGATCATCGCCGCAGCAGTATCTCTCACTCGAACACTGTCGTGAGGTTGTGGGCAGGATCTACTTTGAACCGGGCGACACGCTGATCTCCGACCAGTATGAGCCGGTCTTCGACTATGTGACCGATACGGCCGGGGGCCTGCACGATACGCTCATCGCGCCTTGCAACCCTGCCATGTACAGGCGGTTTGGCCGCCCTGACGGCCATCCGAGCTGCACCGGGAATTTCTGGGCCGCTGCCGCGGAGGCAGGCCTTTCCCTCGCCTTCGTGCCATCGCCATGGAACCTGTTCATG
>JBIIGF010000501.1:0-2549 GCA_044236665.1 Aestuariivirga sp.
GCCTCACCGTCCCGACACTGCTGTTGCCGCTCTCGGCCATCCTGCTTGTCGTGCTGCTGATGATGCTGGGCAAGACCGCGCCAGCCTGGATGTTCGACTGGCCCAAGGCCTGGACGGTGCCCGCAGCGCGTTGGATCGGCGGCTTCGTCAAATGGCTGACAGAGGAAGCCGCCATCGGGCCTTTCAGCGTCTCCGGCTTCACGCGCCTGATCGCCGCCATGGTGGATGTTCCCTACCGCTTTGCCCTGTCGCTTCTCTCGACGGGGTTCATGTCCGGCGAGGGCAGCAGCGGCACGCTTATCCTGCCCAGGGTGTCGTGGATTGCGGTGATCGCCGTCTTCGCGCTGCTCGGCTACCACGCCGGCGGCATCCGCCTCGCGCTGGTGCAGTTTGTGTGCCTCGGCTTCGTCGCGGTCTTCGGCCAATGGGACAGTGCGATGGTCACGCTGGCCTCGATCCTCGTCGCGGTTCCGCTCGGCGTCGGCGGCGGCTTGCTGCTGGGCATATTGTCCTATCGCTTCAGCTGGGTCGAGCGCGCCCTCGCCCCGCTTCTCGACCTGATGCAGACCATGCCGGTCTTCGCCTACCTCGTCCCGATCCTCATCCTGTTCGGTTTCGGGCCCACGGCGGCGGTGGTGGCGACGCTGATCTACGCCATGCCGCCGATGACGCGCATCACCACGCTCGCGCTCCGCCGCGTGCCGCCCGACATCCACGACCTCGGCCGCATGATGGGGTGCACGCAGCGGCAAATGATGTGGCGGGTTCTGGTGCCCACGTCGCAGGATGCGCTGATGGTGGGGTTGAACCAGGTCATCATGCTGTCGCTCAACATGGTGATCATCGCCTCGATGATCGGCGCCGGTGGCCTGGGCTTCGATGTGCTGGCGGCACTGCGCCGCCTCGATTTCGGCGCGGGCATCGAGGCCGGTTTCGCCATCGTGGCCCTCGCCATCGCGCTTGACCGCCTGAGCCAGGCCTATGCCCGCAAGGGCGTGGAAACACGTAATGGCGGCAACCTCATCACCCGCCACCCCTATGTCTTTGCATCGCTGGCGATCATCGTGGCCGGCAGCCTCGGCGGCCTGCTGGCGCCTGGCCTCCAATCCTTTCCCGAGGCGGCGCGGCTGACCACGGGGCCGTTCTGGTCGGACCTCATGGAATGGATCAACGTCAATTATTTCGACACGCTGGAGGCCATCAAGACTGCGGCGCTGACCGGGGTTCTCATTCCCGTCCGGCGCTTTCTCCTGTCCCTGCCGTGGCTGGGCGTCGTTCTGTTCATCGCAGCGGCGGGCTGGCACCTGGGAGGCAAGCGGCTGGCGGCGCTGGTGGGCTCGCTGAGCCTCCTCATCGCACTGACCGGGCAGTGGGAAAAGGCCATGATCACGGTCTATCTGTGTGGCATTTCCACCATCTTCGCCATGGCGCTCGGCATCCCCATCGGCATTGCCGTGGCGGAACGGCACAGGCTGTGGCGCGGCGTTCAGGCGATCATCGACACGCTTCAGACACTGCCCTCCTTCGTCTATCTGATGCCGGCCGTGATGCTGTTCCGCGTCGGGGACTTCACTGCCATGCTGGCCGTCATCGCCTTCGCGATCGTGCCCGCGATCCGCTACACGGTGCTGGGGCTTCAGGGCGTGGACCCACGCCTGATCGAGGCCGGCCGGGCCATGGGCTGCTCCGAATTCCAGATCCTGACCCGCATCCGGCTGCGCCTCGCCCTGCCGGAGATTCTCCTCGGCCTCAACCAGACCATCATGTTCGCGCTGTCGATGCTGGTGATCACCGCCCTCGTCGGCACGCGCGACCTCGGACAGGAAGTCTATATCGCGCTCACCAAGGCTGACCCGGGACGCGGCCTGGTGGCCGGGCTCGCTATTGCCTTCATCGCCATCATCGCCGACCGCCTCATCCAGGCGGCGGCGGCAAAGCAGCGCGCCCGCCTCGGGCTTGCGGATTGATGAACATGTCACACAGCATTCCAGAACATGTCCTGCGCCTTCCCTGCTGGACCGGCCCCATCAAAGCGGAGCCACTCAAGGGCGGCCTCTCCAACGAGAGCTGGAAGGTGACGGATGACGCAGGCCAGCATGTGGTGCGCTTCGGCATCGATTTTCCGGTCCACCACGTGGACAGGGCGCGGGAGGCGATGAACGCGCGCGCCGCGTACAGCGCGGGGTTCGCCCCGGCCGTTGAGTATACCGCCAACGGCGTGATGGTATGCACCTTCATCGCATCCCGCACCTGGGCTGCGGCGGATGTGCGGGCCAATCCCGAACGGGTGGGCGAATTACTGCACCGGTTCCACCATGCGCTGCCCGCGCATGTGTCAGGAACGGCCGTCATCTTCTGGCCCTTCCATGTGATCCGCGACTATGCGCGAACGCTGCGGGCCGGCCAGAGCCCCTTCCTTGCTGAGGTGCCGCGGCTCCTCGCCATGTCGGAGGCCTTTGAGATGGCGCAGATAGCGCTGCCCATCATCTTCGGCCACCACGACCTGCTGCCCGCCAATTTCCTTGATGACGGCCAGCGGCTGTGGCTGA
>JBIIGF010000502.1:0-2547 GCA_044236665.1 Aestuariivirga sp.
TCAGGCGGGGTGAACACGGCATCGACGGCCTGATCGGCGCCCGGGGGCACGTTCAAGGTCATCACATCGGAGGGTCCGCGCACCCCGAAGAAGTGCAGCCAGATTTCCCGGTCGAGATCATTGATGAGGCGGAGCTTCAGTTCCTGCCCCTGGCGGGCGCGGATCACCGCCGGCTCCGGACCCATGCCGAACAGCCAGGCCCCGGTCTTGCCGCCGCCACCTTCCAGCAGGCCGAGCGTCACCGGCTGCGCGCGGATTTCGATGAAGCCGTCCGCCGTCAGCGTTTGGGCACGGCACAGGGTTCCGCTTCCCAGCAGGGCCGCGGTACCTCCCAGAAACTGCCGGCGTGAGATCACCATGTGCGAACTCTCTCAAATTCCGGGTGGACGCAGGCTTGCCTCACGTGCCGCACGCGCGACAATCCCTCTTGCCGGTCAGTTTTTAGGGCGGGTCTATGGCGGCAAAATGTTCCTGCTGCCGCCCCGGACGCCAGCCTATTCCTTCATCTCGTAGGTGTTTTCAGGTGCAGGGAAACTCCGCGCCCGCACCTCTTCGGCATAGGAGCGGATAGCCCCCTCAATGACAGCCCCGACCTTGCCGAACTCTTTCACGAACTTCGGCACGCGCGGGCTGAGGCCCAGCATGTCCTCCATGACGAGGATCTGGCCATCGCAGGACGGCGAGGCAC
The DNA here is from genome assembly GCA_044236665.1 of Aestuariivirga sp. Lineage (GTDB taxonomy): Bacteria > Pseudomonadota > Alphaproteobacteria > Rhizobiales > Aestuariivirgaceae > Aestuariivirga. Next base: position 689 of record JBIIGF010000502.1, read on the forward strand.
CGATGCCGATGGTCGGAATGGGTATGTCGCGGGTGATCTTTTCCGCCAAAGGTTCGGCAATGGCTTCGAGCACCACGGCGAAGGCCCCTGCCTCGGTGACGGCGCGCGCATCCTCCTCGATGATCGCCCACTGATCCCGCGTGCGGCCCTGCGTCTTGAACCCGCCGAGGATGTTGATGGACTGCGGCGTCAGGCCGATATGCGCCATCACCGGAATGCCGCGCTCGGTCAGGAAGCGGATGGTTTCCGCCATACGCTTGCCGCCTTCGAGCTTGATGGCCCCGCACTGGGTTTCCTTCACCACCGTCGCCGCATTGCGGAAGGCCTGCTCCGGGCTTTCCTCATAGGAACCAAACGGCATGTCCACCACCACGAGCGCGCGCTTCGCGCCGCGCATCACGGCGCGGCCATGCAGGATCATCAGGTCAAGTGGCACCGGCAAGGTGGATTCGAAGCCGTGCATCACCATGCCGAGCGAATCGCCCACCAGCAGGAAGTCGACATATTTGTCGGCAATCGCCGCGGTGTGAGCATGATAGGAGGTGAGCGACACAATGGGCTCCTTGCCTTTGCGGGCGAGGAGCTCGGGCGCCGTGATGCGCCGGGTGGCAACATGCTGTGACATGGGGGAAGCCTAGTCCCCTTGCCTCACCCCGGCAAGGGGAGCTGGATCACCGGAACACCGATCAGCGCGCCGTGCAGCTGGGCCGCAATGCCATAGAGGGCAACACCCCCCAGCACCCCCAGAAGATTATGCCCGCTGCGCACCTCGGCAGACGGCCTGACACCATTGGCCGTGCCGATCACGATATGCAGCACCGCATAGGCCAGAAGCCCGCCGAACAGGATCACGCCGCGCATATCGCCGTTGGCAAGGAGATGGCCGACCGACCAGAAGATGACAGCGAATGCCATGGGGAAGCGCAGCGTCTGCCGCCAGCTGCCGCGGAACAGGAACATTCCGAGGAAGATGAAGGCAATCAGCGTCAGGCCGAAATTGGCATGGCGCCCCCAGGCGGGCGGATCATAGAGCGGCACGATACCGGCGGCGCGCCAGCCCAGCACGATGATGAGAATGCCGAGGAGCGAGGCCACGCCGAACACCGGACCATAGGCCTTGTCACCCACTGCTGCCTTGAGCCGGGCCTTCATCGCCGGAGCCGCTGCCACGAGATGCTGAACCGAAAGAAGGAGAACACCGAAGCCCAGAAGATACATCAAACCACCGGCACATTGAGGACATAGGGATGGAACCCGAACAGGAACACGGCATAGAGCACGACGCCCACGATGACCGCAATCACGTCGGAGCGCAGGCGCGGAACGAAGCCGGGCCGCTTGCCGCGCAGTTCCGACATGATGACATCGGCAAGCCCCACCACCAGGAAGGTTCCGAACAGCCACACGTCGCTGCGCTGGCCGTTGACCAGGAGATGACCGGCGGACCACAGGATGATGCCGAGCGACATCGGGTTGCGCACCCATTTGCGCAGATGGCCCTTGCCATGCGACGCGCCGATCAGGATGAAGGCGAGGAGCACCAGCAGCATGGTGAGATGACGTCCGCCATACCAGCCCTCATAGAGAATGTCGGCAACCGCCGGGCCGGCGCGCGACTGCAGGTAGCCCAGCACCATGAGGACGATCCCGGCGAGCGACACGATGGCGTAGAGGCCCTTCCACGCCTTCTCGCCCAGCCGCACCTTCAAACCATCGCGCAGGCCGGGAAAGAGGATCGAGAAAAGGTGGCTGCCACCGAACAGCAGGCACCCGGCATAGATCAGAATCATTGGTGTGGCCTTTCCCGTTTGCCCTCTCTTGCCAGACTCCCCCGGGCTTTCCAAGCCGGCGGAAAGAGC
>JBIIGF010000503.1:0-2540 GCA_044236665.1 Aestuariivirga sp.
GCAAGAAGCTCTCGAACGTGCGCGCCTCCGGCAAGGACGAGGCGCTGATCCTGACCCCGCCGATCAAGATGTCGCTGGAAAAGGCCCTGGCCTATGTGGGCGAGGATGAACTGGTCGAGGTGACGCCGAAGTCGATCCGGCTCCGCAAGGCGATCCTCGATCCGCATGAGAGAAAGCGCGTGAGCCGCGCCAAGGAAGCCGAGGCCGAGGCCTGAGGAAAGGGCCCCGGCCCTATTGGCCGGCCGGATCCCCGCAGGGCGTCATGTCGATGCCCGGCGGCCCGGTCCGGGACGAGAAGGACGGGGTGTCGATGCGGCAGTCGAAACCATCGGCGAAAGCATCCGCCGCGCGGCGCGCCTCTTCATTGGCCTTCGGAAACGATCCCGCCACATAATGGATGGGGCAGGATTCATCGCCCTTGAGGGCCGTCACCACAAGCCAGGTCACCGTGCCGCCCTGCTCATCCGAGGCGACGCGCCAGCGTTCGATCACGGCGAAGGGCTCGCCATCCCGCAGGCGCCATTCGATGGGTGAGAGCGCCATGTTGAAGGCCTGGAAGGTGCGGCGATAGCTGCAGCTTTCCTCCGGCCTGCCGCCGAAGCCCACGAAGCTGCGGTCATCGCCATCCGCGAGGCGGAAGGCGGTGCCGTCATGGCCGGGGCATTCCCAGCGACCGCCGGGCGTATCCTCATCCGCCGACGGCAGCTGCCGGCACGACGCCGCCACGTCAAAATAGGTGTAGGCGCTGGTGATGTCCCCCGCGCTGGCCGCAAGGGGCCACAGACTGAAGAATGATAGCCAGAAAAGCCGTCTCATGGCAGAGAGGCTGCCACAAAGTTCAACTGTAAGGAAGCACCATGCGCATTGACGCGATTTCGATCGGCAAGAATCCGCCCAAGGAAGTCAACGTGATCGTCGAGGTGCCGGTGGGCGGCGAGCCGATCAAGTATGAAATGGACAAGGCCGCCGGCACGCTGGTCGTGGACCGCTTCCTTTACACGTCGATGCGCTATCCTGGAAATTATGGCTTCATTCCGCACACGCTCTCTGACGACGGGGACCCGATCGACGTACTGATCGCCAACCAGCGCGGCATCATTCCCGGTGCGGTCGTTGCGGTGCGCCCGGTCGGTGTGCTGAAGATGCAGGACGAGGCCGGCGGCGATGAAAAGATCATTGCCGTGCCCACCCCGAAGCTCACCCGGCGCTATGAGAATGTCCATGAGTATTCCGATCTGCCGGAAATCACGCTGAAGCAGATCGAGCATTTCTTCGAGCACTACAAGGACCTCGAACCCGGCAAATGGGTGAAGGTCGTCGGCTGGGGCAATGCCGCGGAGGCCGAAAAGATGATCCTCGAATCAATCGAACGCGCCAAAAAATCCAAGGGCTGATCAGTCACCCGCCGAAACAAGAAACGCCCGGCCTGAACGCCGGGCGTTTTCGTTTGTGGACCACTGCTCAGACCATCTCCCCGGCGAAGGCCGGGATGACGGGTGTGTCATCTGGACAGTGCCTACATCGCCGGCTGGGCAATGCCCCTGGCGGCGCAGGCGGCCTTCACCGTGTTGTACAAGAGGCAGGCGATGGTCATGGGGCCGACGCCGCCGGGAACCGGGGTGATGGCGCCCGCCACCTTCTCGCAGGAGGCATAATCGCAATCGCCCACCAGCTTGCCCTTGCCATCGCGCTCGATGCGGTTGATGCCGACGTCGATCACCGTGGCGCCGGGCTTCAGCCAGTCGCCCTTCACCATTTCCGGGCGGCCCACCGCCGCGATGACGAGATCGGCGCGACGGACGACGGCGGGAAGATCCTTGGTCTTGGAATGCGCGATGGTGACAGTGCAATTCTCCGCCAGCAGCAATTGCGCCACCGGCTTGCCGACGATGTTGGAACGGCCGATCACCACCGCGTCGAGGCCATCGAGCGAGCCCAGCACATCCTTCGCCAGCATCACGGAACCGACGGGGGTGCAAGGCACGAGCGAGTCCTGCCCAGTCGAAAGCTTGCCGACATTCACGACATGGAAGCCGTCCACGTCCTTGGCGGGTGAAATCGCCGTCAGGACCTTCATCGAATCGATGTGCTTCGGAAGCGGCAGCTGCACAAGAATGCCGTGCACGGCGGGGTCATTGTTCAGCTTCTCGACGAGGGCCAGAACGTCCGCCTCGGAGGTTTCGGCCGGGAGCTTGTATTCCCAGGAATTCATGCCGACTTCGACCGTCTGCTTGGCCTTGTTGGCCACATAGACCTTGGAGGCAGGGTCCTCACCCACCAGAACCACGGCGAGGCCGGGGGTGAAGCCATGTTGGTCCTTGAGGCCGGCCACGGCCTTGGCGATCCGCCCCCTCAAGCCTTCCGCAAAGGCCTTGCCGTCGATCACTTTCGCCATATTCAATTTTCCTTCCCTTCATTCACGTTTCTGGCAATCAATGCCTCAACTCCGGCCGGATTTCCAGTGATCAGAATGGTCTTGTTGCGCTCGGTTTCACCCGCCACCAGGCTGAACGCCGATCTTGGCAGTGCGCAGGCCCGGG
>JBIIGF010000504.1:0-2533 GCA_044236665.1 Aestuariivirga sp.
CCTGATTGGCGCGCGCCAGCACTTTGAGGGCGCCGAGCATCACGCCATCCCACACCATCGGGGAGTTGGCGTTGATGAGCGAGGTCATCACGCAGTTCTGGTCAACGAAGTCCTTGCCGAACACCATCTCGGCCATGGCGACCGAATCGGCCGAGCGTTCGCCCGCCGTGACCGAGGCCATGAAGGGCTTATCGGAATAGCGGATGTGGGTGTAGATCATGTCGAGGTGGCGCTTGGCCACCGGAACGTCCACGGGCTCGCACAGGGTGCCACCGGCATGGTGCAGGCTGGGCAGCATGTAGACCAGCTTGGCGAAATTGCGGAAGTCCTCGATCGTGGCATAGCGGCGGCCCTCGTCGAGGTTGCGGATGAAGGGCGGGCCATAGACCGGCGCGAAGACGGCGTTGTTGCCGCCGATCGTCACGCTGTTGGCGGGGTTGCGGGCATGCTGCACATATTCGCGCGGCGCGGTCTTGATGAGCGAGCGCACAAGGCCTTTGGGGAAGCGCACGCGGAAGCGCTTCGGGTCGGTGGCGGAGGGCTTTACATCGGCGCCCGCATCCTTCCACATGCGCACGGCTTCTTCGTCCTCGTAGAAGTCGATGCCGGTTTCCTGCAGCACGATTTCGGCGTTGTTCTCGATCAGCTCGAGCTGCTCGTCCGAGAACGGCTCATAGGGCTTGATGGCGCGGCGGATGAAACCGGCCTGCTTTACCGCCGTGGAGGTACGGGCAGCGCGGCGGGCATCCGCACCACCGCGGGCGCGGCGGCCGGAAGAGGGGGCGGAGGCGGGCTGTACGTCGGTCATGGAACGGGCCTGTTGAGAAGTTTTCACGTGAGGTGTGGTTTACGCTCAACCAAGCCGGCAGGCGTGAAGGGAAACGTCAGGCCATAGGCGGGAAACGACGCCTCAGAACGACACCCTCAGGCTCTCCAGCCCGCGGAAATGATAGGCGTTACGGTAGCGCGGGGCCTCCGCCAGCCGGAGGCGGGGCAGCCGCCGGAACAGGGTGGAGAGCGCAATTTCGAGTTCCAGACGCGCCAGGGGTGCTCCGATGCAGAAGTGAATGCCCGCGCCGAAGCTCACATGCGGGTTGGGGGTGCGGGCGGGGTTGAAGATGTCCGGCTCGGGAAAGCGCTCCGGGTCGCGGTTGGCGGCTCCCAGCATCAGCCCGACGGTTTCGCCCTTCCGCAGCCGGATGCCGGCATGATCGAGGTCTTCCAGCGCATAGCGGGTGAAGAGGTGCAGCGGGGCGTCATGGCGGAGCGCCTCCTCCACTGCGGCCGCATCGGGCTCCCGGGTCAGGCCCTGTTCGAGCAGGCATTTGATGGCATTGCCGATGGCATGGACGGTCGCCTCATGACCGGCGTTGAGCAGCAGGATGGCCGTTGTGACAAGCTCATCCTCGCTGAGCTTTGCACCTTCTTCCTCTGCGCGGATCAGTTCGGAGAGCAGGTCTTCCTTTGGCTCCCTGCGGCGGCGGGCGACATAGTCCCGCATGAAGCTGCTGAATGCCAGCGTGGCCCGGACGGCCTTGTCCTCGATTTCGCGGTCGCGCCGCGCCTGGTACATCGCCACCATGTCATGCGACCAGAGCAGCAACTGCCGCGCCATGTCCGCCGGAACGCCCAGCAGGTCGCAGATGACGATGACCGGGATGGGCGTTGCATATTGGGAGATGAGCTCGGCGTCGCCCGCCGCCTCGAACCGGTCGATCAGGCCATTGGCAAGGCGGGTAATGGCGGGCCGCAGCCGTTCCACCTGACGCGACAGGAAGGAGCGGTTGACGAGGCCCCTCAGCCTCGTGTGCACCGGCGGCTCAAGCTCCAGCAGCGAGTGCGATTCGAAGGCTGCGAATGGCTGAAGGTGCGGCGGCGTGTCCGGCCAGCCCAGCTCCTCGCGGGATGCGACATGCAGGATCTGCCGCCCGAAGCGCCTGTCGCGCAGCAGGGCGTTCACGTCCTCATGGCGCGCGAAACACCAATAGCCATATTGCTCCCACTTGAACACCGGCACTTCCGCCCGGATCGCGTGGTAGGCGGGATAGGGATTGCCGAAGAACTCCGGATCAACCGGATCGAGGCTGACGGTGCGGCGGGCCCTGTCGATCTGCATGGCTGATATTTTCTAGCGAAGTCGCCTTTTGCCGCAAGTCCCGCTATGGAGGGGAAGCGGAGGGCAAGGATCATGAAGGTTTTCATCAGCGTCGACATCGAAGGCTGCGCCGGCATCACCCATTGGGACGAGGCCGAAAAGAACCACGCCGACTATGCCGAGTTCCGCGAACAGATGACGCGGGAGGCGGTCGCTGCCATCGAGGGCGCCAAGATCGCAGGTGCCACCGAAATCCTGGTGAAGGATGCGCATTCCTCCGGGCGCAATCTCTTGACCTCCATGCTGCCTGCGGATGTGCGCATCGTGCGCTCCTGGATGGGACATCCGCTCTGCATGGTGCAGGAGCTGGATGAAAGTTTCGACGCGGTGATGATGGTCGGATATCACAGCGCAGCGGGTTCGGAGGAGAACAGCCTC
>JBIIGF010000505.1:0-2529 GCA_044236665.1 Aestuariivirga sp.
GGGGGCGCTGGTTGCCTACACGCGGATCCCGTCGATCGTGGTGACGCTCGGCATGCTGTCGATCCTGAAAGGCGGCCTCATCAGCGCCACGGCAGGTGAATGGATCACCAATATGCCCGCCGAATTCATGATCGCCCAGATGCGGCCCTTCGGCATTCCCTCGGCTGTCTATTTCATGGTGGGACTGACCATCGCCGCGGCGCTGTTCATGCGCTACACCGACTTTGGCCGCGCCATCTATGCAGTTGGTGGCAACATGGAAGCCGCCCGCGCGGCGGGCATCAACCCGGAGCGCACTGTGGTCGGTGTCTTCGCGCTGCATGGCCTGTTCGCCGGCATCGCCGGAATCCTGTTTGCCACGCAATTGCAGGTCATCCAGTCCACCGTGCCGCCCAATCTTGAACTGACAGTGATCACGGCCTCCGTCATTGGCGGCGTGTCGATCCTCGGCGGCACCGGCACGGTGATCGGCTCCACGCTTGCCGCAATTCTCTTCGCCTGCATCGGCTCGGCATTGATTTTCCTCAATGTCTCGGCCTACTGGCTCAGGGCGGTTTTGGGCCTCATGATCCTCGCCACGGTATTGGCCGACATGGCGCGGCGCAGGAGGGCGAAATGACGGCCGCCAGGCTGCTGCGCCACGAGACAATTCTGGCGGTGCTGACCGTGATCGCGCTGGCGGTGCTCGCCTCCATGTCGGACAAGTTCTTCACGGCAGAGAACCTGCTGAACCAAGGCCGGCTCATGGCGGAAGTGGGCCTCGTCGCCCTGGCGATGACCTTTGTGATCGTCACAGGCGGCATCGATCTTTCAGTCGGCTCGATCCTCGGCCTCACGGCCATCCTGCTTGGCGTATTCTGGAAAAATCTGGGGCTGCCGCTTCCCGCGGCCATTGCGCTGGCGATTGTCTGCGGCACCTTTGCAGGCTGGGTCAACGGCTTCATCATCACGCGGTTCAACGTGCCGCCACTGATCGCCACGCTGGCGACGCTGGCGCTCTACCGAGGGCTTGCAGAAGGTATCAGCGAAGCGCGCTCGGTGCGGGGCTATCCCGAATGGTTCTTCTTCTTCGGCCAGGGCGAAATCCTCGGCGTGCCGTTCCAGCTCTGGCTGCTGGGCATCGCCGTGGCAGTCAGTGCCGTGATCCTGGGACTGACGCCATTTGGCCGGGCAACCTACGCGATCGGCGCCAACGAGACAGCGGCCCGCTTCTCCGGCATCCGCGTCAACTCCGTCAAGCTGTGGATCTATACGGCTGCAGGCTTCTGCTCCGCACTGGCTGCGGTGATTTTTGTCTCACGCGTGACGACGACGCGCTCAGACATGGGGACCGGGCTCGAACTCGACGTGATCACCGGCGTTGTGCTGGGCGGGACCTCCATTTTCGGCGGGCGCGGCACCATCATCGGCACGGTGCTGGGGCTTGTGCTGATCCAGGCACTGAAGAACGGGCTGGCGCTGTCGGGCGTCAAGGGCGACGGCACCATTGTCGTCATCGGATTGGTTTTGATCGGCGCGATCCTGGTGGGCGCGCTGTTTGACAGGAACAGAGGCGGCTGAACGAGGGAGGTGTCTTCGCAGAGCTCACCCGCCTGTGGGTGCGAAGACAAACAGATGGGAGTGTACGACATGAAGAAACTGACGCTCGCCGCCATCGTGGGGCTTGGCCTCATGAGCGGCTCGGCGCTTGCAGCCTCCGCCTGGACCGGCGGCGATGACCAGCCGACGAATCCGCTGTCCTGCGACGCCACACCCGCAGCGGCCGCCGCCAAGCCATATGATGGCGGCTCGCCGACCAATCCGCCCGATCGCAAGGACAAGAAGATCACCGTCGTCGACGTGCCGAAGCTGATCGGCATCGGGTACTTCAATGCCACATCCAAGGGCATTGCCGATGCAGCGGCTGAGCTTGGCAATGTGGATGCCAAGACCGACGGCCCGACAAAGGCGAACATCGATGAACAGATCACCTTCATCGACAACTACATCACGAGCGGTGTCGACGGTATCCTGTTTGCCGCCAACGATCCGGTGGCCATCGCCCCAGTTCTGAAAAAGGCGCTGGAAAAGGGCATCAACGTGGTGGGCTATGACGCCAACTCGACGCCCGACGCCCGCCAGTGGTTCGTGAACCAGGCCGAGTTCAACGGCATCGCCAAGTCGCTGGTCGACTCGATGGCGGCTGAAGTCGGCGGCGAAGGCGGCATCGCCATCGTCACATCGACCTTCACGACGCCCAACCAGGCGCGCTGGATCGCCGAAATGGCTGCCTATGCCGCGAAGTGCCACCCGAAGCTGAAGTGGCTGGAAACGGTCGAAGCGCAGGAAGACAACAACTTGTCCTTCAACCAGGCCACGACGCTTATCAACAAGTATGGCGACGAACTGAAGGGCATCTTCGGCATGACCTCGGTGGCAACGCCGGCTTCCGCTGAAGCCGTGACGCAGGCCAACAAGTGCGGCTCGGTCGCGGTGGTCGGCCTTGCGACACCAAACGCCATGAAGCCCTATGTCGAAAAGGGCTGCGTG
>JBIIGF010000506.1:0-2525 GCA_044236665.1 Aestuariivirga sp.
TACAGGGGGTGGGCGACAGGTTCACGCGCTTGGCCAGTTCCACCACCGGAAGCCTCGCATTCTCCTGCAGGGCGGCCAGAATGGCGAGGTCGGTCTGATCAAGAATCACTGCAGATGAGGACGAAGACGGCATTTTAATCCTGAAAAGAGATTTCCTTCGTGATGAAATCACCATAGCGATCCCTGTTTTTGGTGAGAAGCGCTTTCGGGTTTGTGGCAAGAAGTGCCGGTTTCCACGGAGGTTTCCATGACCGCATTGCCAGACCGTTCGCCGATTGCTGCCCGCCTCTTCGCCGATGAGACGGCCACGGTGCGCGCCCTTGCCGCCGATGCCGCGCTATCCGCCGAGGACCAGCGCCGCGTTGCCGAACTGGCGCGCCAACTGGTGGCGGCGGTGCGGGCAGGCCGGCGCCAGCAGGGTGGCATCGATGCCTTCATGCAGGAATACTCGCTCTCTTCCGAGGAGGGCGTGGTGCTGATGTGCCTGGCCGAGGCGCTGCTCCGCATTCCGGACCCCGAGACGGCCGACAGGCTGATCGCCGACAAGGTGGGCGGCAAGAACTGGGAAAGCCATCTGGGCCAGTCGGAATCGCTGTTCGTCAACGCCTCCGCCTGGGGCCTCATGCTGACGGGCCGCTTCGTCGATCTGGGCCGGCTCGCCCGCAGCGATGTGGGAAGCTATGTGAAAAAGCTCGTCACGCGCTCCGGCGAGCCGATCATCCGCAATGCCATGAAACAGGCCATGCGCATCATGGGAAAGCAGTTCGTGCTTGGCCGCACCATCGACGAGGCACTCTCCATCGCGGCGCCGCTCGAGAAGGAAGGCTACCGCTTTTCCTATGACATGCTGGGCGAAGCCGCCTTCACCATGGAAGACGCAGAGCGCTATCTCGCCTCCTACCGCAACGCGCTGAAGACAGTGGGGGCGAAGACCAGGGGCGATGACATTTTCGCCCGCGCCTCGATCTCGGTGAAGCTCTCGGCGCTGCATCCGCGTTATGAGGAGAAGCAGGAAGCCCGCGTCATGGCGGAACTGCTGCCACGCGTCGCCGAACTCGCGGTAGAGGCGAAGCGCCTGAATGTGGGCCTCACCATCGATGCGGAGGAAATGAACCGCCTCGACCTGTCGCTCGAATTGTTCGGCAGGCTCTGCGAAGACCCGCGCCTCAAGGGCTGGAACGGGCTTGGCCTTGCGGTTCAGGCCTATTCAAAGCGGGCCCGGCCGGCGCTCGAATGGCTGGCCCGCGTGGCGGAACAGACGGGGCGCATCCTGCCGGTGCGCCTTGTCAAGGGCGCCTACTGGGATACGGAGATCAAGCGCGCGCAGGAGCAGGGCTTCGAGGCCTATCCGCTGTTCACCCGCAAGGTGTCAACCGATGTCAGCTACATGGCCTGCGCCAGGTTCCTGCTGGCGCGGCGCGATGTGTTCTATCCGCAATTTGCAACCCACAATGCGCATACGCTGGCGGCGATTTCGGTGATGGCGGGCAATGACCGCCGCTTCGAGTTCCAGCGCCTGCATGGCATGGGACAGGCGCTCTATGAGCAGGTGGTCGGCAAGGACAAGATGAACCAGCCCTGCCGCATCTATGCACCCGTCGGCAGCCATGAGGACTTGCTGGCCTATCTGGTGCGGCGGCTTCTTGAGAACGGTGCGAATACGTCGTTCGTCAACCGCCTTGCCGATGACGAGGCGCCAATTGCCGAGATCATCGCCGATCCGGTGGCGGAGGTATCGAAGCTGGCCGACATTCCACATCCCAGGATTCCGCTGCCGCGCAACATTTTCCCCGGACGCGAAAACTCCAAGGGTCTGGCGCTCTGGGATGACGCGACGCGCGACCGGCTCATGTCTGGCGTGAGGGATGTGCTTGCAACACCCTTCGAGGCGCATGCATTGGTTGATGGCAAACCCTTGATGAGTGGCCCGACGCGCGTCATCGCCTCACCGGCCGACCGTAACGTCGCGGTTGGGACGGTGTGGGAGGCCGATGAGGCAAGCGTGGCCCGCGCCATGGATGTGGCCGCCGCAGCCCAGATGGACTGGGACCTGATGCGTGGCAGCGCCCGCGCCGCCTTGCTGGACAGGGCGGCCGATCTCTACGAGGCGAATTATCCGCGCTTCACCGCTCTTCTGGTGCGCGAGGCGGGCAAGACGCTGGACAATGCCATCGCCGATATCCGCGAGGCGGTGGACTTCCTGCGCTACTATGCCCAGCAGGCCCGCGCCGACTTCGAGATGCCTGTGGTCCTGCCGGGGCCCACGGGTGAGCGGAATGAAATGTCGCTGCATGGCCGCGGCGTCTTTGCCTGCATCGCACCGTGGAACTTCCCGCTGGCGATCTTCACCGGGCAGATGGCGGCGGCCCTCGCGGCAGGCAATACGGTCGTCTCCAAGCCCGCCGAGCAGACGCCATTGGTCGCGGCGGAAGCGGTGCGCCTCCTGCATCAAGCGGGAATCCCGCCAGCCGTGCTGCAGCTTCTTCCCGGCGATGGCGCGCGGATCGGCAAGGTGATGCTGGCGC
>JBIIGF010000507.1:0-2513 GCA_044236665.1 Aestuariivirga sp.
CGTGATCCGCCAACTGGCGCAGCGTGCTCCGCGCGGCGCCTCGCCTGCGCCCACGGGAGAGGCCGGAAATGAGATCGGTGAAGAGATAAGCCCCTGGAGCCGCTACCGTCAGCAGCGTCCAGGTCAAGGCCTGTTCCGGCAGTGCCAGCCAGCCCGTCACCGCGAAGGCGACAAGTGCGGGGGCAATAAGGCTGCGGCGGAGATTGTCGAATATCTTCCAGCGGTCGAGCGCTGAGAGCAGGGAAGGCCGGCTGGTGCCGCCACGGCATGGGACGGTTCTGCGAAGCCATGGGGTGAGCTGCCAATCGCCGCGAATCCAGCGGAAGGAGCGGCGCGCGTAAGCCAGGTAATTGGTTGGGAAGTCTTCATAGAACACGATATCACTGGCAAGGGCCGCACGCCCATGAATCCCCTCGAACAGATCGTGGCTGACGATCGCGTTTTCCGGCACGCAGTCGTGCAGGCAGCGGTGGAAGGCGGCGACGTCGAAGGCGCCTTTACCGGTGAATATTCCTTCTCCGAACAGGTCCTGATAGACGTCGGAGACAGCGCGGCTGTAGATGTCGATCGCGGTATCGCCTGTATAGAGGCGCGTGAACAGTGAGCCTTCGCCCGCATTCGGCAGGATCTCGATCCGAGGCTGGATGAAGGTATAGCCGCGGTATGGTCTACCCGTTGCGGGGTCAAACTCGACGCGGTTCAGCGGATGGGCAATCGCCCCCAGAAGGCGTTTGATGCTGTTTGGCGGTGCAGTGGTGTCAGCATCGAGCGTTACAACGAAGTGTGCCCGGCACAAACCCCCGATATCGCCCTCGCGTAGGGGAAATGCCTCAGCCGCATGGCCAAGGATAAGGTTGCTGAGCTCCTCGAGCTTACCGCGCTTGCGTTCCCAGCCCATCCAGCGGCGTTCGGCCGGGTTCCAGCGACGCCTCCGGTGGAGAAGCAGGAAGGGGGCTTGGTCGGCGTAGCGCCTGTTGAGGCTGCGCACCCCCTCGAGCAGTGCGGCCTCGATCAGTGCATCCTCCGGCGCGTGTTCGCTATCGGCGTCGGCGAGGTCGCTCAGAAGCGCCATGCGGAGGAGTGGATCCGGATTTGACAGCCAATGCGTCTCAAGCCGTTCGATGTAAGTTGCGACCTCGGCCACCCTGCGCAGGATCACCGGCATCACCAGTGCCGCCTCGCAACCGGGGCTGAGCCCTTTTTCCACATCGAGCTTGGGTAGCACCTGGGGAGCAACGAGCCGCGTGACAATCCAGTTTGTGAATGCGACGCTGATGATCATGGCTGGCGCGAGGGACAACACCAGCCCCACGACCCACGCCGGGAGGCTGGCGTGATGGGTGATGAGCATCCAGGCCGGTATGATCATAGCGGTGATGGCGATTGCCGCGAGCATCACGGCGTAGCTCCGGCCGGGATGAGTTGCGAGCCACCTTTGCAACAGGCGGTTCCAACCCGGACGGAAGCCAACCTTTCGTTCGAGCTCCGCCCGGCGCTCGGCAATCAGCCAGCAGCCGATATGGCCGAGGCGCCGCGCGCCAGTATGCGCGCGTGCCAGCTTCAAAGCAGTCTCCGAGACATCCCACTCGGTCAGCTGGCTGCCGTCTGCGATCTCTTCCACGGCCCGGCGGTAACGATCCCGCGTTTCGAAATCCATGGCTGGATAGATGCCCGCAGGATCCTCGCGCAGGATTTTCTCAACATGACTCACCTGCTCGAAGAACGCTTTCCAGGACGTGTTCGACACAGCTAGCAGGGCGGAAATCGCGCGCGATACAGCTTCCGTGGGGTCCGGCGTTTCGCGAGGTGTCAGCGGCGGTGTTAGACCGAAGGGTGGGGCAAGGTCGGGCAAGAGCTTGGTAAAGGCATAGATGAGCGTCTCAAGACAAGCGAGGCGCAACAAGGCGGGAAATGCCCATAGTTCCGCAATCGTAAGCGGCCCATCCTGCTGATAGGCTAGAACGAACTCCACCGTTCCGGCAAGGCTGACCTGCATGTGTCCGGCATCAAGCATTCCCTGCGCCAGCGCCATGGCGCGGGGCATTCCGCCGTATTCGGGTGCCGCAAGCCGGGGGAGCCGGCAATAGAAGGTCGCCGGAAGGTCCTCACGAACCTGGCGGATCGCGCGCCGGACATGAAACTCGTTGTCAAGCAGCCACTCCGACGCCTTGGCCGCGTGCGGTGGCGAATCAGCGCAGGCGTCGCGTACGCGATTGAGCCATTGCGGCATGGCTGAGAGTTGACGCCACACCGGCACTGGTTCGGGTTGGCCCGTCTCGATGCCGTGACGAGCCCGGATCGCGGCGGCGGCAAGCCGATATGTGCTGTCCGGGGCTTCCGCCTGTGTCACATCAACGCCCGGCTCGGCAACCTCACGGCGTTCTCCTCTTCTGGCTTCCTTTGCGTCGTCGGTGGACTTGCCTCGCGTCCTCTGATGAGCAGTACAGGTATGTTCATGTGATTGATGAGGTAATCCGCGACGCTGCCAACCGCCATGTCGGGATGTCCGCCCT
>JBIIGF010000508.1:0-2502 GCA_044236665.1 Aestuariivirga sp.
TCATAGATCTTGCGGATGGCGAGGAAGGCCACCTCGTCATCGAATTCGAGCTGGTTGGTGATCTCGGCGATGCCCGGCTGCAGCACCGAGGTCATGTTGTGGTACCACCAGTCGATGCGCTCCTGCCGGAGCCGCCAGTTGGGCGTCCACCCGAAGTCGGCGGGGTAGATGTCGGTGGTGAGCCGCTCTTCGAGGCCGTGCAGCTGGTCGGGGCCCACGAAATGCATCTTGCCGGACAGGCAGGTCTTGTAGCCCGCGAGGCGAAGGTAGTGCGCCCATGTGGGCACGGAGGAGGGGAACTCCGCCGCATTGTCATAAACCCCGGTGCGGGAAGGCAGCAGGCCGTTCATCACCGTGGCGCGCGCGGGCGCGCAGAGCGGGCTCGTCGAATAGGCGTTCTCGAACACCACGCCTTCTGCGGCAAGGCGCGAGAGGTTCGGCGTCTTCACCAATGCGTGGCCGTGGAAGGGCAGGAACTGGGCGGCCAGCTGGTCCGCCATGATGAAGAGAATGTTGGGTTTATCGGCCATGCGCGTTCCTGTATGCTGCTCCGGGCAACATGAAACACATCCTGCTCGGAATCATCAGAGTTTATCAGCTGACCTTATCGGCCTTCATCGGCCGCCGCTGCCGCTATTTACCGACCTGTTCCGAGTATACGAGCGACGCGATCCGCAAGCATGGCGCCGGGCGCGGCACGGCGCTGGGCTTTGCCCGCATCTGCCGCTGTCACCCCTGGGGGCAATCCGGTTTCGACCCCGTGCCGGAGGTCTATGAGGGGCCGGTGTGGCGGATGAAACAAATGTCTTCTCCCGCTCCGGCGGCGGGAGAGGACGACGCGCTTGACCTGCCGCATCGGCTCCCCTAAATCCGCACCGCACCTTAAACCATTGATTTCGCTTACCCGCTTCGTTGGCGGGAGTGAGCAGGAGGACCAGATGATTACGCTGACTTTCCCCGATGGCGCCAGCCGCCAGGTTGAACAGGGGGTTTCCGCCCGCGATGTGGCGGCGTCGATTTCCAAGTCCCTCGAGAAGAAGGCCGTGGCCGCCGTGGTCAACGGCACGCTGGTCGATCTCGCTGATCCGATCACCGCCGATTCCACTCTCCGCATTGTGACGCGCGATGACCCGGAAGCACTTGAACTCATCCGGCATGATGCCGCCCATGTGCTCGCCGAAGCCGTGCAGGAACTGTTCCCCGGCACGCAGGTGACGATCGGCCCGGTCATCGAGAACGGCTTCTATTACGATTTCTTCCGCAACGAGCCCTTCACGACGGAGGATTTCGCCGCGATCGAGAAGAAGATGCGCGAGATCATCCAGCGCGACAAGCCGTTCACCAAGACCACCAAGACGCGCGAGGAGGCGAAGGAGTTCTTCCGCGCCAAGGGCGAATTGTTCAAGGTGGAACTGGTCGATGCCATTCCGGGTGACCAGGACATCAAGTTCTATGACCAGGGCGGCTGGACGGATCTGTGCCGCGGCCCCCACATGACCTCCACCGGCAAGATCGGCAACGCCTTCAAGCTGATGAAGGTGGCGGGTGCCTATTGGCGCGGCGATGCCAAGAACCCGATGCTGACGCGCATCTATGGCACAGCCTGGGCCAGTGAGAATGACCTCAAGGCCTATCTCCACGCGCTGGAGGAGGCCGAGAAACGCGACCACCGCAAGCTCGGCCGCGAGATGGACCTCTACCACTTCCAGGAGGAAGGCCCCGGCGTGGTCTTCTGGCATGCCAAGGGCTGGACGATGTTCCAGCAGCTTATCGCCTATATGCGCCGCCGCCTCGCCAAGCTCGACTATGATGAAGTGAACGCGCCGCAGCTCCTCGACAAGTCGCTGTGGGAAACGTCCGGCCACTGGGGCTGGTACAAGGAGGCGATGTTCGCCGCCACCTCCGCTGGTGACACGACGGAGGATGACCAGGTCTTCGCCATCAAGCCGATGAACTGCCCGGGCCATGTGCAGATCTTCAAGCATGGGCTCCGCTCCTACCGCGAGCTGCCGCTGCGCCTTGCCGAGTTCGGCAATGTGCACCGCTATGAGCCCTCGGGCGCGCTGCATGGCCTGATGCGCGTGCGCGGCTTCACGCAGGATGACGCGCATATCTTCTGCACCGAAGACCAGATGGCGGAAGAGTGCCTGAAGATCAATGATCTGATCCTCTCCACCTACAAGGACTTCGGCTTCGAGCAGATCGTGGTGAAGCTTTCCACGCGGCCTGAAAAGCGCGTCGGGTCCGATGAGGCATGGGACCGTGCCGAGAGCATCATGTCGAAGGTTCTGGAGCAGATCGCCGCTGACTCCGGCGGCAAGATCAAGACGGCGGTGAACCCGGGCGAGGGCGCCTTCTATGGTCCCAAGTTCGAGTATGTGCTGCGTGATGCGATCGGCCGTGACTGGCAGTGCGGCACCACGCAGGTGGACTTCAACCTGCCCGAACGCTTCGGTGCCTTCTACATTGGCGCTGACGGCGAGAAGAAGGTTCCGGTGATGA
>JBIIGF010000031.1:0-9277 GCA_044236665.1 Aestuariivirga sp.
GACTATCTCGGCATGGGCCAGCACCCGAAGGTTCTCGCCGCCATGCATGAAGCGCTCGACCGCTGCGGCGCAGGCGCGGGCGGCACGCGCAACATCTCCGGCACGAACCACTGCCATGTCGAATTGGAGCAGGAACTCGCTGATCTTCATGGCAAGGAAGCGGCCCTGCTCTTCACCTCGGGCTATGTCTCGAACTGGGCCGCACTCGGCACGCTGGCGCAGAACATTCCGAACTGCATCGTCTATTCGGATTCGGGCAACCATGCCTCGATGATCGAGGGCATCCGCCACAGCCGTGCTGAACGGCACATCTTCCGCCACAACGACATCAACGATCTGGCGCGGCTTCTCAAGGCGGCCGACCCGGCACGCCCGAAGCTGATCGCCTTCGAGTCGGTTTACTCCATGGACGGTGACATCGGCCACATCCGCCGGATCTGCGACCTCGCCGAAGAATACAACGCCATGACCTATCTCGATGAGGTGCATGCCGTTGGCATGTATGGCCCGCGCGGCGGCGGCATTGCCGAGCGCGAAGGGCTGATGGACCGCCTCAGCGTGATCCAGGGAACGCTCGGCAAGGCGTTTGGCGTGGTGGGAGGCTATATCACCGGCTCAGCGGCGCTGTGCGATTTCGTGAGGAGTTTTGCCTCGGGCTTCATCTTCACGACAGCCCTACCGCCGGCTGTCGCGGCGGGTGCCGCAGCCTCGATCCGCCACCTCAAATCCTCGCAGTTGGAGCGGCAGCGCCACAAGGAGCGCGTGGCGAAGCTCCGCCACAAGCTTGACCAGGCGGGCGTTCCACACATGGCGAACGACAGTCACATCGTGCCGGTGGTCGTCGGCGATGCCAAGAAGTGCAAGTGGATCACCGATATCCTGCTGGAGCGCTACGGCATCTACATCCAGCCGATCAACTACCCGACCGTGCCGCGCGGCACGGAGCGGCTGCGCATCACGCCCACACCGCTGCATTCGGATGCCGACATGGACCATCTGGTGTCGGCGCTCTCCGAACTCTGGTCGCAATGCGCGCTGGCCCGCGCCGTCGCTTGATCAGACACACCCGGTCCACGCCGAGCGGCGGCGAAAGTGTCGCCGCGTGCGCCATGCGAAACCTTCCGGCTCAAGGGCTGGCGGTCATCAGGCTGCGCACCGTTTCCTGAGCGGCGTCCTGCCAGGGGCGGAGGGTAACGCCGAAGCGGCGCGCAAAGGCCGATGTCTCGAGCCTTGAATTGGCGGGCCGGCGCGCCGGTGTCGGGTACTCCGCAGTGGCGACAGGCTCGAGGGCAGGCGCACGGCCGCCATGGCGGGCGCTTTCGGCAAACACCGCTTCGGCCAGCCCGAACCAGCTGGTGCTGCCCGCATTGGTGAGATGGAAGATGCCGCCGGCACCGGGCGCGTCCACGGCCTGATGCGCAATGCCGAGGATTGCCGCTGCAATATCCATTGCGCTTGTGGGATTGCCCGTCTGGTCGCTGACGATCCGCAGACTGTCCCGCTCAGCGCCGAGGCGCAGCATGGTCCTGACGAAGTTGGTGCCATGGGGACTGAACACCCAGGAGGTTCTGAGGACCAGCGCCGCCGGATGCGCGGCGAGCACGGCTTGCTCCCCCTCCCGCTTCGAATGTCCGTACACATTGAGGGGAGAGGTTGCGTCAGTCTCGATGTATGGCGAAGGCTTGGTGCCATCAAAGACATAATCCGTAGACAGATGGATGAGCGGGGCGCTGAGGGCGGCGGCGGCCGTGGCGACGGCCCGCGCCCCATCGCGGTTGACGGCAAAGGCGCGGGCTTCATCGGTCTCCGCCCGGTCAACGGCGGTATAGGCTGCCGCATTGACGATCAGGTCGGGGGCAGCCGCAGCGATGGCCGCGCGAACGCTGGCCGGGTCTTCAAGGTCAAGCACCGGGCGGCCGAGGCTCATGAGTTCGACGCCGTTGAGATGGCGGGCCTGCGCCGCGAGGGACAGGGCCAGCTGGCCCTTGCTGCCCGTGACGAGGATGCGCATTCAGGCCGCGCCGCCAAGCCGCTGGCCGGCATAACGCGCATCGCGCAGTGGCCGCCACCAGGCTTCATTGTCAAGATACCAGGTGATGGTTCCGGCAAGGCCGGAATCGAAACCATGGCGGGCCCGCCAACCGAGTTCCATTTCCGCCTTTGTGGCATCGATCGCATAGCGGAGGTCATGGCCGGGCCGATCACCGACGAAGGTGATCAGGCGGCGGCGCGGGCCGAGAGGAGAAGGCTTCACCGCATCCAGAAGGTCGGCAATGGTTTCAACAACGCTCAGGTTGGAGCGTTCGTTGCGTCCGCCGATATTGTAGGATTGCCCGAGGCGACCCCGCATCAGCACCATGGCCAGGGCGCGCGCGTGGTCTTCGACATGCAGCCAGTCCCGGATGTTTTCCCCACTGCCATAGACCGGCAGCGGCTTCTCCTCGAGGCCGTTGATGATCATCAGCGGGATGAGCTTCTCCGGAAACTGGTAGGGACCATAATTGTTCGAGCAGTTGGACAGCACGACGGGCAAGCCGAAGGTGTGGTGCCAGGCCATGACGAGATGATCGGAGGCAGCCTTGGACGCGGAATAGGGCGAGGACGGCGCATAAGCGGTATCCTCGGTGAAGAGGCCGCCGGACAGCGGCAATTGCCCGAATACCTCATCCGTCGAGACATGATGGAACCGGAACGACTCGCGCCGTTCGGACGGAAGCCCGGCATGATAGGCGCGCGCCGCCTGCAGAAGGGCATAGGTTCCGAGAATGTTGGTGTCGATGAAGGCGCCGGGCGCGTCGATCGAGCGGTCGACATGGCTTTCCGCCGCGAGATGCATGATGGCGTCAACGCCCTCTTGCGCCATGATCGCCTGCATCTCATCGCGCCCGCAGATATCGGCCCGGTGGAAGCGGTAGTTGGGGTGGCCGCGCAGCATGGCGGTCGAGCCCTCTGTTGCGGCATAGGTCAGCTTGTCGATGTTGACGACGCTGTGGCCAAGGTCCAGCACCAGATGGCGGCAGACAGCCGAGCCAATGAAGCCGCACCCGCCCGTGACCATGACTTTCATCTGCTGAACCCTCAGAACACGAGATCGGATGTCATCGCCTCAAGCCGCGCCGCCACGGCATCCTTCGCCGAAAGCAGCGGCTGCTGGCCCTCGCGCAGCGGCCATGCGATAGCGAGCGCGGGATCGTTCCACGCGATGGAGCGCTCGCACTCCGGCGCATAGGGCGCGGACACCTTGTACAGGACCTCGGTGTCCGGCTCCAGAGTCAGGAAACCATGGGCAAAGCCTTCCGGCACATAGAGCTGATTGAAGGCCACAGCCGAGAGCTCGCAGGAAACCCAGCGGCCGAAATCAGCCGATCCCGGCCGGATATCGAGCACAACGTCAAAGATGGCGCCACGCAGCACGCGCACCAGCTTGGCCTGTGGCATGGGCGCACGCTGAAAATGCAGGCCACGCAGCACATATGGTTCGGGCGAAAGCGACTGATTGTCCTGCACCCAATCGTGATCGATGCCGAGGTCGCGAAACCGCTGGCGCTGCCATGTCTCGGCAAAGTAGCCCCGCGCATCGCCGAAGCGCTTTGGCACGATCTCGACAACGCCGAGGCCAAGCTCCCGAACCTGCATCAGGCGCCTCCTTTCGGGACGGAAGCATCCTCGGAGACCAGCCGGCGGAGATAACTGGCGTATTCGGTTTTCCCCAGGGTGGCCGCGCGGGCCATTAAGTGACGCGCATCGACCCAGCCCGCGTGAAAGGCGACCTCCTCCGGGCAGCAGACCTTGATCCCGGTCCGGGTCTCGATGGTACGGATGAAGGAGCCCGCATCATGCAGGCTGTCATGCGTGCCGGTATCGAGCCAGGCATAACCGCGCCCCAGCCGCTCAACATTGAGGAGGCCGCGGCCAAGATAGACACGGTTCACATCGGTGATCTCGAGTTCGCCCCGCGATGATGGCTTGAGCGACTTGGCAATTCCAACGACATCCGGGTCATAGAAATAGAGGCCGGTCACCGCCCAGTTGGAAACGGGGGCGCTGGGTTTTTCCTCGATGCCGGTCGCCTTGCCGTCCGGCCCGAATGAGACGACGCCATATCGTTCGGGATCGGAGACATGATAGGCGAAGACGGTGGCGCCATCGCTTCGCGTGGCGGCGGCGCGGCATTTCGCCTGCAGGCTATCACCATGGAAGATATTGTCGCCGAGCACGAGGGCCGCCGGGCTGCCCGCGAGAAAAGCCTCGCCGATGATGAAGGCTTGCGCCAGGCCATCAGGGGAAGGCTGCGCGGCATAGGACAGGTTGATGCCAAAGGCCGAACCATCACCCAGCATGGTGCGGAATTGCGGCAAGTCCTGCGGGGTGGAGATCACCAGAATGTCCCGGATGCCGGCCAGCATCAGCACCGAAAGCGGATAATAGATCATCGGCTTGTCGTAGACGGGCAACAGCTGCTTCGAGACCGCCAGCGTCAACGGATAGAGCCGCGTACCGCTTCCGCCTGCCAGAATGATTCCCTTATAGTGCATAATTCCCCGCTGCCGGGCCCCGGCGTGCCGGTGTCCGCATGATGCCTGTCAATCTCGCTACAACACGCAGGCATTCCGGCCCAAGAAAAAAATCGACGCCCCAGGCAAGGTGACCCAAGTCAGGACACCTTGAGCGGCCCGAGGCTTGCCTCCAGAAAGCGGGTCGCGGCGTCAACCTCGCGGCGCGTATCACGCCTTGGGGAGAAGCACCACCTCAGCCACAGGCCATCGAGGAACGCCAGGAACTCATAAGCAAGTGCCTCAGGGTCGATCCTGAGCTTGCGGAAACGGGCGACATCCGCGGCTGCCAGCGCAACTTCCGCCACCGCGGCATTGTCCAGCTTGTCGAGCGACCGGCGCACGCGGCTGTTCAGCAGCATTTCCTCGTAGATCGGCAGCCACACAAGCAGGTTGGTGCGGGAGTAGTAGTCCGGGTGGAAGTTGCGCTCGATGATGTTGTGCAGGTTGGACAGCGCCTCCGCGAGATCGCGGGGTTTGCGGTAACTGCCGGTCCGGACCTCGAACATGACGGACTTGAAAACCGCCTTCAGAACATCATCCGCGCTGCCGAAGTAGTGCGACACGAGGCTGATGGAGACCTTGGCTTCGGCAGCGATGTTCTTGAGCGTGAAACTTCGCATACCGCCTTCGCTCAAGCACTTGCGGGCCGCCAGTAGAATGAGGTTCCGGCGGTTCTCAGGCGTTTCACGTCCGGCGCGCTTGCGCCTCGTCTTGGATGAAGCAGTCATATTCTTCCAGCCGTTTTTGAAGGAAGCTACAGCGGGAAAACGGCCTTGGCAAAGCAGGAGACAGATTGGCTGCCTTGCAGGAAACTGGCATCAAGACTCAGGCCCGCGCGCGGCGAACACGTGCAACAGCCCGAAAAGTGCCTTCCCTCCGCCCGAAGGGGTTGATGGGTCTCAGGAAATTGATCCCCGCGGGGGCCGTCACCTTGTGCCCAAGACGTCAGGGCACAGTGCGGAGATTGAATGCGCCAGACACCGCGGCCGTACATCCCTCGAAAGCATAATTGGAGATCCGGCCCGTGAACGTGAAGCTCGGCGTTCCTTCCGCGACGGTTGCGGGGCCGGGGTTTGCAGGGGAGAACGTGAGGTTTGCCACACTGCCTTTCTTGACCGAGACCGGCCAGGCATCGATGATGAAGTTGGCCTTCAGGGCCTTGTTCTTGCCCTTGAAATAGCCATCACCCTCGGCAACGAGCAGGGCAGCGCCAGCCATCGGAAGGCTCACCGACATGGCCTCCACCAGTTGCGTGGGCTTCACGCGGGCGCGGAACACGGCTTCGCTGGCCTTGCCCTTCACCCGGGATACGATGAACGCCGGACACGCCGAGCCGGTGAGGTCGGTGACGGTCACTGTGCCATCATAGCGCGGCCCACCGCCAAACAGCGAATTGCTTTGGGCAAGCGCGGGAGACAGGGACATTAGCAGAGATGTCATCACGGTCGCAGTTGCGAGAGTCACGTTGCGGGCCATACCGGAACTCCTGTTGTTGAACTCAATCGCCAAAGCAATAGCGTCTTTATCGTTAAGCCATCATTGCAGGCCCGTCAATGAGAAGCATGGAACCACTGCTTCAGGAACACGGCACCTATGTCAGCGTCTCCATTAATGAAATCGAATTTTTGCATATATTCCATTTGTAAAAGTGAACACATGCGAATTCCGTTCTGGCGTGTTTCGGCATTTCAGGCGAACCGCCCTGCCGCTTTTCTCTTCGATCCGTATGCCAGTCGAAGCAGACACATGCAGGCCGGGAACCAGGTGATGCAAGGCCGGCCACCGGAACGGGCCATGGCCCCGCCCGGCCAAGTCGTGATCAGCTCAAAGATCAATCTTTGGTTTACCCGATCGCTTTATTGAAGCATGGCGGGCGGGCACACACCGACATTGGCCCCGCGCAAGATTTGGGGTGATGGCAGTGACCGGAAAACAGACAGGTTGGGCCGATTTCCGCCGGGACGACTCCGGTACGGCCTCGATGGAATACGCCATCCTCGTTGCCGGGATCGGCCTGGTTCTGGCGGGGGTGCTGACCCACCCGTCATTCGGCGTCTCTGCCCTCTACACCATGATCTTCGACAGGCTGACGTCCGGCCTCGGCCAGACCTGATGCATCAGAGCGTGCGGCCGATCGACAGGAATTTCTCCCGCCGTTTCCGGCGCAACTCGTCGGCCGGCAGGCCATTGTAGGAAGAGAGCGCCGTGGCAATGGCCTCGCCCGTCGCAGCGATGGCTTCGGCCGCGGCCCGGTGGGCACCACCCTTCGGTTCCGGCACAATACCGTCGATGACGCCCAGTTTCTTGAGGTCCTGCGCGGTGATCTTCATCGCCGCCGCTGCATCCTTGGCGCGCGCTGCATCTCGCCACAGGATCGAGGCCGCACCTTCCGGCGAGATCACACTGTAGATCGCGTGCTCCAGCATCAGCACGGTATTGGCGGTAGCTATCGCAATCGCCCCGCCGGATCCGCCCTCGCCGATGATCACGGACACGGTCGGAACGCCAAGGCCGAGGCAGCAGTCGGTGGAGCGGGCAATCGCCTCCGCCTGGCCGCGCTCCTCGGCATCGATACCCGGATAGGCGCCGGCGGTATCGACGAAGGAGATCACGGGAAGGCCGAACCTGTCGGCCATTTCCATCAGGCGCACCGCCTTGCGGTAGCCTTCCGGCCGCGCCATGCCGAAGTTACGCTTCAGGCGGGAGGTGGTGTCATTACCCTTTTCCTGGCCGATCACCATCACCGGCTGGCGATTGAAACGGCCGATGCCGCCCACCACGGCGAAATCCTCGGCGAATTTCCGGTCTCCCGCCATGGGGGTGAATTCAGTGACGAGCTGGCCGATATAGTCGAGCGCATGCGGGCGCTCCGGATGGCGGGCCACCTGGGCCTTCTGCCATGGGTCGAGATTGCCGTACAGATCCGAGAGCAGCTTGGATGCCTTCTTCTCCAGTCCCTTCACCTCATCGGAAATCGACACGGTCTTGTCGCCGGAGGCGAGCGTACGCAACTCGGCGATCTTGCCTTCGAGTTCGGCGAGAGGGGCTTCGAAATCGAGATAGGTGGGCATTTGGCCTCAAAGCAGTCTGGTTTGGCGCGGAAACTGGCCGTCCGCGCTGCGGAAGTCAACTTTTCTTGGCAAGCGGGTGGTGCGTCTCCACCACCTGTTTCAGCCTTTCGGCCTGCACATGGGTATAGATCTGCGTGGTGGAAATATCGGCGTGGCCCAGCATCTGCTGGACCGCACGCAAATCCGCCCCGCCCTCAAGCAAATGGCTGGCAAAGCCGTGGCGCAGCACATGGGGGGAAATTTTGGCGGCCTTGAGGCCGGCCTCCCGCGCCAGTGCCTTGAGTTCCACGGCAAAATGCTGGCGCGTCAGATGCCCCTCCGCCCCGAAGGAGGGAAACAGCCATTTCGGCCCGGCGCCACTGCCCGCCTTCAGGCACGCGAGATAGCTGGTGAGCGCCTCGCGCGCCGCGCCGGAGACCGGCACCAGACGCTCGCGCCCTCCCTTGCCCCGGACGAGGATGAAATCCCGCTCAGCCATGGCGGCCTGCACGGTCAGCCCCACCAGTTCGGAGACGCGAAGCCCGGTGGCATAGAGAAGCTCGATCAGGCAAAGCAGCCGCCACGCCCGGAGTGGCGCCTTGCCCCGGGCCGGCTTCACCCTTGCGCGGGCGGCGTCCAGAAGCTGCGCCACTTCGGCGGGCGAAATCATCTTCGGCAGGGGCCGCGCGGCGCGCGGGCTGTCGATGGCGGTGGCCGGGTTGTCGACCGACAGCCCGTCACCATGCAGGAAGCGGTGGAACTGGCGGATGGCGGACAGCTTCCGCGCGGCCGAACTGCGCGCCATGCCCGCAGCCTCGAGTGCTGCGAGATGGGCGCGGATGTCATCCGGACCCGCCGCCTTCAGGGCGATGCCGCGGGCGGCAGCCTGTGCGGCATAGGCCTCGAGATCACGGCGGTAGGCGGCCAGCGTGTTGGCCGACGCGCCGCGCTCGGCCGCCATCATCTCGAGAAAACGCTCGATCAAGCGCAGGTTTGCAGCGCCGGGCCCGGGTTTTCCGGAAGTATCGCTATTTGTCATGGAGCTTCCCCGCTGGCAGCGCCTTGACGATTTCGGACTGTTCGGGCGGAAAATGCGCCAGCGCCCACGCTCCGCCATAGACAGCGCCGCCCAGCACCAGGAGAACCAGCAGAAATTTGACCGTATCGGGCATGCAACTCCACCGCCGTGAGCGAGTGTAGCGGGTCAGGGCTGCTTCGGAAAGGCTTTGCGGTCAAACACCATGCAAGATAGAACCGGAGCCGATTGAGGACGCTGAATGGCACGCCGTTCGATTGCAAAGGAAGCTGAAGCCATCCGGCAGCGGATGGGGAACCGCCCCATCGTGCTGGTCGGGCTGATGGGCGCTGGCAAGACCAGCGTGGGCCGGAGGCTTGCCGAGAAGCTGGGCATCCCCTTCGTCGATGCCGACCACGAGATCGAGGCGGCGGCGGGAAAACCCGTCCGGGAAATCTTCGCCGACCATGGCGAGGCCTATTTCCGCGAGGGCGAGCGCCGGGTGATCCAGCGGCTGATCGGCAATGGTGCGCAGGTGCTGGCCACCGGCGGCGGCGCCTATATCAACGAGGAAACCCGCGCCCGCATCCAGCAGCATGGCGTATCGGTGTGGCTGCGCGCCGCGCTGCCCCTGCTGATGAAGCGGGTGGGCAAGC
>JBIIGF010000032.1:0-9238 GCA_044236665.1 Aestuariivirga sp.
AGAACAGCCTTGCACACACGTTGTCCCATGATGCTGCTGAAATCCGTATCAACGGACGCCGTGCCTCGGAATACCTGATCCACGCGCTGGCCTCCTCCATGCTTGGCGTGCCCACCGTGTTCGTGAGCGGCGACCGGGGCCTGATGGATGAAATCGCCGATGTGAACACCAATGTAACATGCTGCGCGGTGAAGGAGGGCCGAGGCCAATCCACCATCTCCATGACGCCCGCCGCCGCCTGCAAGGCCATCCGCGAAGGGGCGGCACAGGCGCTCCGGAGCAACCTCGGGTCTTCGCTACTGGACATTCCTGACCACATCGTGGTCGAGATCACCTATTCCAACCCTGTGCTGGCGGCGCGCCACCAGTGGTATCCCGGCATGGTGCATACCGGCAACCGCACGCTCCGCTTTGAAACCGGCGATTACTTCGATGTGCTGCGCATGCTGAACTATGTGACGTGATGCGCGGAGCGCGCACCGTTTCTGTCGAGTTCATTTTTCTTGTGGCGTTGCTCAATGCCATGGTGGCGATGTCGATCGACACCATGCTGCCAGCGATCGGCGCGATCGCGCAGGAACTGGGTGCGGCTGATCCCAACAGCCGCCAGTACATCATCACCACCTTCTTCGCCGGGCTGACGCTCGGCACCATGATCTATGGCCCGTGGTCGGATTCGATGGGCCGCAAGCCCACCATCGTGGTGGGGCTTGTGTTTTATGCGCTGGGCTCGCTCATCTGCCTGTTCGCGGCAAGCTTCCCGATGATGCTGGTGGGCCGCTTCGTGCAGGGCTTCGGGGCTTCGGCGCCGCGCATCGTGTCGATCGCCATGGTGCGCGACGGGCAGGCAGGTGCCGCCATGGCGCGCGTCATGTCCTTCGTCATGATGGTGTTCATGCTGGTGCCGATGCTGGCGCCAAGCGTCGGGCAACTGGTGCTGTTCGTCGCCAGCTGGCGCATGATCTTTGCGGGCTTCTTCGCCATCGGCATTCTCGCAGGCCTATGGCTGTGGTTCCGGCAGGCGGAAACCCTGCCGCGCGAACGGCGCGTGCCGCTCTCGGCCGGCGCCCTTCTCGGCGCGGCGGCGGAGGTGCTGCGAAGCCCCGTGGCCATGGGCTACACGCTGGCCTCGGGCATGGTATTCGGGGCCTTCATCAGCTATCTCGGCACCTCGCAGCAGATCTTCGCCGAGCAATATGGGCAGGGCGCCTTTTTCGCCCTGTGGTTCGCCTTCTTCGCCGGTGGCATGGCGCTCGCCATGATGGTCAATGCCAAGCTCGTGATGCGCTATGGCATGCGCCGCCTGTCGTCGCTGGCACTGAAGGGGTTCCTGCTGCTGTCGGGGGTCTTCCTGTTGGCCAGCCTGCTGCTCGACGGGCACCCGCCGCTTTGGGCGCTCGCGGCCTTCCTTTTCGTCACCTTCTTTTTCAGCGGGCTGCTGTTCGGCAACTTCAACGCCCTGGCGCTGGAGCCGATGGGCCGCATCGCCGGCATGGCGGCCGCCATTTCGGCAGCCCTCGCCTCGCTCATCGCCATCCTCACAGGAGGCTATATCGGGCAGCTTTATGACGGGACGGTCATTCCGCTGGTGGCGGGCTTCGCGGGGCTGGGCGTCCTGGCCTTCATCGGCGCGGAATGGGCCGAACGCCGCGGGCGGTGAGGTTTCTTGACCTTGCCGAGGCGGCCTCAGTTCTGATAGCACCTTGGCATCGTGACACAGCATTATTCAGCCCTTGCCCTCGCGCGCCACGCCCTGCAGCCGGACCTTGCCTGGCCGAAGGCGTGGGATTCGCCCGAACCCAGATCCTCCTATGACGTGGTGATCGTCGGCGGCGGCGGCCACGGCCTCGCCACCGCCTATTACCTCGCCAAGAACCACGGCATCCGCAACGTGGCCGTGCTGGAACGGAGCTACATTGGCTCGGGCAATGTGGGGCGCAACACCACGCTCATCCGCTCCAACTACATGATCGGCGGCAACACGGCCTTCTTCGAGCATTCGCTGAAGCTGTGGGAGGGGCTGAGCCACGAGCTGAACTTCAACTGCATGGTGTCGCAGCGCGGCCAGATCGTGCTGGCGGTGAGCCCGGTTCAGATGGATGTCTTCGCAAGGCGCGGCAACACCATGCGCCTCAATGGCATCGACGCGGAGCTGCTCGACCGCGGCGAGGTGATGAAGCTTCTGCCCTATCTCGATTATTCGAGCGAGGCCCGCTGGCCGGTCTACGGCGCCATCATGCAGCCGCGCGCCGGAACGGTGCGCCATGACGCGGTGGCCTGGGGCTATGCCCGCGCCGCCTCCGCCCTCGGGGTGCACATCATCGAGAATTGCGATGTGACCGGCTTCAACATCGAGGCTGGCCGGATCACCGGCGTTGAAACCTCGCGTGGGCGCATCAACGCCGGCAAGGTGGGGATCGCGGTCGCGGGCCATACCAGCCACGTGGCGCGCATGGCGGGCATCCGGCTTCCCGTCGAAAGCCACATCCTGCAGGCCTTCGTGACGGAACCCGTGAAGCCGATCGTCGATCATGTCGTGTCGTGGGGGGCTGAACTCTTCTACCTGTCACAATCCGACAAGGGCGGCCTCGTCTTCGGCGGCCACATCGACGGCTTCAACACCTATACGCAGCGCGGCCAGTTCCCGCGCATCCAGACGGTGGCGGAATGCGCGGTGTCGCTCATGCCGTTCATCTCGCGCCTGAGGCTGTTGCGCCACTGGGGCGGCATCCAGGACATGACGCCGGATGGCAGCCCGTTCATCTGCCGGACCGATGTGAAGAACCTCTATCTGAACGGCGGCTGGTGCTACCAGGGCTTCAAGGCAACGCCGGCCTCCGGCTGGACCTTCTCCCACACCATCGCCCATGACGACGAACATGAGCTGAACCGCGATTTCGCCCTCGATCGCTTCAAGAGGGGCAGGGAACTCGACGAGTTCGGCCTCGGCAACTGGACCTACAAGCAATGATGATCCCGTGCCCTTATTGCGGCGACCGCGACCACTCTGAATTCCGCTATGGCGGGGATGCCTCCAAGCAGCGCCCTCAGCACGGCACGGGCAGCCTTGAGGAGTGGCACGACTATTACTTCCTGTTCGACAATCCAAAAGGTCCGCATACGGAGTATTGGCAGCATGTGCTGGGCTGCCGCCGCTGGTTCAGGCTGGCGCGCAACACCGCGACGAACGAGATCGGCGGGGTGGTGTCATGAGCGCGTTCCGCAGGCTTGCCACGGGTGGCCGCATCGACCGCGCGCGCACTGTTTCCGCCCGCTTTGATGGCGCAGCGCTTTCCGGCTTCACGGGTGACACGCTGGCCTCCGCGCTGCTTGCGGAAAGCCGCCTGCTGGTGGCGCGCAGCTTCAAGTATCACCGGCCGCGCGGCATCCTGTCTTCCGGCATCGAGGAGCCAAACGGCCTCTTCACCATCGGGGAGGGTGCCTTCACCGAGCCCAATGTCGCCGCCACCATGGTGGACCTGACGGAAGGCCTCGTGGCACGTTCGCAGAATGCCTGGCCATCGCCCGATTTCGACATGATGGCGGTGAATTCGGTGCTGGCGCCGCTGTTCCAGTCCGGCTTCTACTACAAGACCTTCATGGGCCCGACGAAGGGCGCCTGGATGTTCTACGAACCCTTCATCCGCAAGGCTGCGGGGCTTGGTGCCGCTACGCGCCTGCCTGACCCCGACCGCTACGAGACGCGCTATGCCTTCTGCGATGTGCTGGTGGTTGGCTCCGGTCCGGCTGGCCTTGCCGCGGCCTTGACGGCGGCGCGCAGTGGCGCCCGTGTCGTGCTCGCCGAGCAGGACACCGAACTGGGCGGCAGCCTGCTCTCTGGCACCGACCCTGACCATGAGGCATGGCGCACCGCCTGCGTGGATGAGTTGAAGAGCCTACCCAATGCCGAGGCATTGACGCGCACCACGGTGCAAGGGCTTTATGACGGCAATCTCGCCGTGCTGGTGGAGCGCCGCGACCATTTGAAGCCTGACCCGCTCAGCGGCCAGCCCCGCATGGTGCTGATCCAGCTTCGTGCCCGATCCATCGTGATGGCCACCGGTGCCATCGAGCGGCCGCTGGTGTTCTCCAACAACGACCGCCCGGGCGTGATGCTCGCCTCCGCCCTTCGCAGCTACGCCAACCGCTATGCGGTGGCGCCCGCGCAACGGGCGGTGATCGTCACCAATAACGACACGGGCTACGAGGCGGCGATGGATCTGGCGGCCTGTGGCGTCGCCGTCACCGTGGCGGACCATCGCTCTGCCGTTCCCGCTGATCTCCTTGCGAGCGCGGCGGCCAGGGGCATCGCCATTTTCCCTGGCAGCGGCATCGTGGACGTCGATGGCGCGAAAGCCGTGAAGCGGGTGAAGCTCGGCGGCGCGCATGCCGTGTCGGTCGATTGCGATGTGGTCGGCATGGCGGGTGGCTGGTCGCCGGTCGTGCATCTCTCTTCCCATGGCGGCATCAAGCCCAGATATGACGAGGCGATTGCGGGCTTCGTGCCCGGTGGCTTCGCGCCGTCGCATTTCGGGGCCGGCGCCATGATGGGTGTGTTCGGGCTTGCCGCCGCCGTGGCGGACGGGGCCAATGCCGGTGCCTCCGCCGCCTCGCAGGCCGGTTTCGGCAAGACGCGGCCCGTCTATGCGCCAGAACATGCACAGGACCGCGCCTATGCGATCCTGCCGGTCTGGGCGGCTCCCGCCGGGGGCAAGGGCAAGGCCTTCGTCGATTTCCAGAACGACGTGACGTCGAAGGACGTGAAGACCGCCCATCAGGAAGGCTACCGCTCGGTCGAGCACCTGAAGCGTTATACGACGCTGGGCATGGGCACCGACCAGGGCAAGACTTCCAACATCAATGCGCTCGCCCTGATGGCGGAGCATCGCGGCATCACCATTCCGGAAGCGGGCACCACGACGTTCCGTCCGCCCTATGCGCCACTCACCATGGGGGCGATTGCGGGCCGCACGGTGGGCGCGCATTTCCGCCCGGTGCGCCGCTCGCCCCTCGATGACTGGCACGCGAAGAACGGCGCCACTTTCATCGACGCCGGGCTGTGGAAGCGCGCCTGGTATTATGCCTGGGCCGGCTCCTCGCCGGAAACGGCCTATGTCAAGGAAATGGAACTCGTCCGCAAGGGCGTGGGCCTCGCGGATGTCTCCACCCTCGGCAAGATCGACATTCAGGGGCCGGATGCGGCGGAGTTCCTGAACCGTGTCTATGTCAACGGCTTCGCCAAGCTGCCGGTCGGCAAGGTGCGCTATGGCGTGATGCTGAATGATGATGGCGTGGTGGTCGATGACGGCACCACGGCGCGCATCTCGGACACGCAGTTCTACATGACCACCACCACTGCGCAGGCGGGCGAGGTGATGTCCTGGCTCGAATATCTGCTGCAGTGCCACTGGACGGACCTCAACGTAGAGGTGGCCTCCCTGACTGACGAATGGGCGGGCATGGCCGTGTCGGGTCCCAGGTCCCGCGAAGCGCTGCAGTTGGCCTTCCCCGGTGTGGACCTTTCCAACGAAGGCCTGCCTTACATGGGCTGCAGGGACATCATGTTCGATGGCGTCACCGTGCGCCTGCTGCGCATGTCCTTCTCTGGTGAACTGGCCTACGAAGTCCATGTCACGGCTGATGTCGCCATCAGCCTGTGGGAGCACATCCTCAAGGCCGCCGCGCTCACCGGCATCAAGCCCTATGGCCTCGAAGCGCTCGCCAGCCTCCGCATCGAGAAGGGCCATGTGGCGGGCCTGGAGCTTGACCACCGCAACACGCTTGATGACTTGGGCCTCGGCAAGATGGCCGGCAAGGAGAAGGACTATGTGGGCCGCGCGCTGCGCTTCCGCGAGGATTGCCAGTCACCGAGCCGCTGGAGCCTTGTCGGCCTTGAGTTGATGGAGCCGGAGAAGAAGTTGCGCGGCGGCGCGATCCTGTTCGCGGCCAGTGATGAGATCAAGGGCCACGGGCGGGGCTACATCACCTCCGTCACATGGTCCACCGAACTTGGAAAGTTCATTGCGCTCGGCCTCTATCAGGGCGGGCTGAAGCATGAGGGCGAGGAGATCATCGCGGCCTTCCCGCTGAAGAACGAGCAGGTGAAGCTGAAGATCGTCTCGCCGCACTTCATCGACAAGGAAGGAGCGCGTCTTCATGCTTGAGCGGATGTCAGCTTTGGCGTCGGCCAGTCCCTATGTCAGTACACGCCTGATGATTGCCGAGCGTGCGGGTTTCACCCTCACGCAGTTGGCCCGGCTCGATGGGGATTTCGAGCAGCGTCTTGCAGCGGTCCTGGGGCCTCTGCCGCAACAGGTGGGTGTGGCGCAGGAGGCTGGCGACCATGTGATCCTGCGCATCGGGCCGTCGCAGTTCTGGCTCGTGGGGCCGGAGCGTGATGAGATGCCGCTGAAGCTTGAGGGAATGTGCGCGCTGACGCCGCTCTCCAGCAGCCGCGTTCGGATTGCCCTGCAGGGCGCCCCGGCGCGCGCCGTGCTGGCAAAGCTGATGCCGATTGATTTTCACGACACGGTCTTCACGCCGGGCCATTTCGTGCTGACCGGCCTTCACCACACGCCGGTGACGGTGCACTGCACGGGCGCCAATGCCTTCGACATCTATGCCATGCGCAGTTTCGCGCTGAATGTGTGGGAGGTCATTACGGATGCGGCCCTCGAGTTTGCAGATCGTCGATAAGCGGCAGTAGCCCCGCCTTCCGCGCCTTGGCATGCGGATAGACGGCGCAGTAATCATGGCCAAGCGGCAGCGGTTGTGGAGCGAGGATGGCAAGTCGACCTTCGCGCAGGCCTTCCTCTGCCAGTGATCTCTGGCCCAGTGCGATGCCAAGCCCGCGCCGGGCGAAGTCGAGCGCCAGTTGCGAGGAGCCGACGCGGTGTCCTTTCGCGGGGTCGATGCGGCGCTCTGGATGATAGGTGCCGAACCACTCGTCCCATGAGGGATGTGAGGCGAAATCCTGGCCCCAGTTGGTGTGGATGAATGCGCTGTCTTCCGCTGTGGCGAGGGTCATCTGCGCTGCGAGGTCGGGATTGCACAGCGGCAAGACCTCATCGCGGAACAGTTTCACAGTCCGGTGCCCCGGATAAGGCGCGCTGCCATAGCAGAGCCGCAGGTCGATTTCGCCGCCGGAAAAATCCACCGGATCATTTTCCACACGCAGATCAATGTGCATGGCTGCCTTTCCGGCGAAGGCGGCGAAGGCTGGCATGAACCAGCATTCCGCCAGAGAGGGAAGCACGCTGACCACGAGCTTGGCGCGGCTGCTGCCGGCGAGCACCCGCTGGGTGAGGGTGGCGATATCCGCGAAGGCAGGCGTGATGCCGGCATAGATGGCTTCCCCCGCATCGGTGAGGACGATGCGGTTGTTGAAGCGCGTGAACAGCTTGCGCCCCAGAAAGGTTTCAAGGTGCCGTACCTGCTGGCTTACGGCTGCTGGCGTAACATTGAGTTCGGCAGCTGCGGCCACATAGCTTCCCGTTCGCGCTGCGGATTCAAATGATTTCAAGGCATTGAGAGGTGGAAGCTTCATCATGAGAGGTGGCTCTGGATTAGAAAATCCAAGGCAACCTAACATTTTCGCGTCTTGCGGCAAGAGGCCGTCATGCCATGTTGCAGGCAGCAGGACCGGAGGAGGCAAGTATGCGGCATATTCTCGATCTCGATCTCTACCCGCTCGACAAGCCGGGCACGCCGGCGTGGCAGGCGCTTGTGGACCGCTGCCAGGCCGAACTGGCCGCCAACGGCATGTTCAACCTCCCGGGCTTGGTGAGGCCCGAGGCCCTCAAGACTGCACTCGCCGAGATCATGCCGGTGATGGACACGCTCTCCTTCACCCACCGCCGCAAGCATAACATCTATTTCCGCAAGGACATTCCCGGGCTGGCGCCCGACCATCCGGCACTCGCCTTGTGCGAAACGGTGAACCACACGGTGTGCGCCGACCAGATCACGCAATCCGTGCTGACCTATATCTATGAGTGGTCGCACTTCATCACCTTCCTGGCTGCAACCATGCAGAAGGACGCGCTCTACCCCGCGCGCGACGACCTCGCACGGCTGAACGTGATGGCCTACCGCGATGGCGAGGCGCTGAACTGGCATTTCGATCGCAGCGAATTCACCACGACGCTTCTGCTGCAGGCGCCGGACGAGGGCGGCGAATTCATCTATCGCACCGATTTGCGCAGTGATGATGATCCCAACTACGATGGTGTCGCAAAGCTGTTGCGCGGGCAGGACCCGGATGTGAAGTCGCTGACGCTTTCTGCCGGTACGCTCAATATCTTCCGCGGTAAGAACACGGCCCACAAGGTGGGCACGGTGAAGGGAAGCCGCGAGCGCATCATCGCGGTGTTCTCGTACTTCGACAGGCCGGGCGTGGTGTTCTCCCGCGAGGACCAGATCGGCTTCTACGGGCGGGCGCGGTAAGCAGCCCTCATCCGGCGCATGCGCGCCACCTTCTCCCACGCGGGGCGCGCGGGAGAAGGGAAGAGGAGACATTTCTTCTCCCGCCGTCAGGTGGGAGAAGGTGCCCGAAGGGCGGATGAGGGCAACTGCCTAACGCTTCGCCACGTCCGCGACTGCCGCCCCGGTGCGCGATACCAACTCATCAAACCCGATCTCGAACACGGCATTCGGTGTTCCGCCTGCGGCCCAGAGTGTGGGAAAGGCCTTGAGGTCTTCATCGAGATAGACGGTGCAGGCTTGCGCGTGGGCGAGCGGCGGGACGCCGCCGACCTCGAAGCCTGTCATCTCCTTCACGAAGTCCGGGCTGGCGCGTTCGATCTTCTCGCCCAGAAGCGCGCGGATCTTCTTCTCATCCACCTTGTTGACGCCCGAGGCGATCACCAGCACCGCCTTGCCGCTTTGCGCTGTGCGGAAGATGATGGACTTGGCGATCTGTGCGAGTGCGCAGCCGATGGCATCGGCTGCCTCCTGCGCGGTGTGTGTGCTCTCGCCGAACTCGACGACGGTGAAGGCGGGCCCCAGCGCAGCCTGGACGCGCAGCGCCTGAGGATGAGTGGAGGTCTGCATCACGGATTAGCCGCGCATCCGCTTGCCTTCGGGGTCGAAGGGCGGTTCGGTGATGATGGTGGCCTTGCGGTTCTCGCCGATGATCTCGATCTCGAAGGCACCGTTGGCCGTATCGCCCGCCAGTTCCCTCGGCACATAGCCCTGCGCCATCGACTTGTTGACGTAATGCGCGAAGCCGCCGGAGGTG
>JBIIGF010000033.1:0-9146 GCA_044236665.1 Aestuariivirga sp.
TGACTTCGATATTTTTCTCGTGGCCACGCCGGGGCTTGAAGCAGCACTCTATGCCGAGGTGAGGGGGCGCCGTTTCAAGGCTGCGAAGCAGGTGCCGGGCGGTGTCGCGATCAAGGGCAAGTGGCCTGATGTGTGGCGCGCCAATCTCGAGTTGCGCGGCGTCACCCGGGTGCTGGCCCGCATCGCGGCGTTCCGGGTCATGCATCTGGCGCAGCTTGACAAGCGGGCGCGCAAGGTCGCGTGGGGCGATATCCTGCGCAAGGACGTGCCGGTGCGCGTCGAGGCCAGTTGCACCCGCTCGCGCATCTATCATTCGGGGGCGGCGGCGCAGCGCATATCGCGCGCCATAGGGGAGGAACTTGGGGCGCCGGTGTCGGATGACGCCACGCTCGTCATCAAGGCGCGGATCGAGGACGACCTCTGCACCATCAGCATCGACAGTTCCGGCGAGTCGCTGCACAAGCGCGGCCACAAGGCGGCGGTAGGCAAGGCCCCGCTGCGCGAAACGCTTGCCGCGCTGTTCCTGCGTGAATGCGGCTTCGAGGGCACCGAACCGGTGGTGGACCCGATGTGCGGCTCCGGCACCTTCGTGATCGAGGCGGCCGAGATCGCTGCCGGGCTGAACCCCGGCCGCACCCGCCACTTCGCTTTCGAGCAACTGGCAAATTTCGATGCGGCGCGCTGGCAGGCAATGCAGGCGGCCGACACGTTCCGCCAGCCCGACCTCCACTTTTTCGGCAGCGACCGTGACGCAGGTGCCGTGAAGGCGGCGGAGCAGAATGCGAAGCGTTCCGGCGTTGAGGCGTTCACCAGCTTCCGCCAGCAGGCCATCAGCGATCTCGTGCCACCCGAAGGCCCGCCGGGCCTCGTCATCGTCAATCCGCCCTACGGCACGCGCATCGGCGACAGGAAGCCGCTGTTCGGGCTCTATGGCGCGCTGGGGCAGGTGCTCATGAGCCGCTTTTCGGGCTGGCGTGTTGGGCTCATCACGACTGATGCCAGCCTTGCCCGGGCAACCGGACTTCCCTTCGCACCGCCGGGTCCGCCCGTGCTGCACGGCGGATTGAAGGTCACGCTGTTCAAGGCAGGTCCGCTGCCCTGAAGATCAGGCCCAGCTCAGCGAGAAGGCGCCGACGGCCAGCAGGATGATGATGGTGGCGATGATGTAGTGCTTCGCCGTGAAGTCATGCATGGTCATGGCAGCGGCCTTACTTCGTGCGCCGGGGCGTGAAGGCCTGGATCATCTGCTTGGCCTGGGTGATCTGCTCCGGCGTCATGGTCTTGGCCAGTTCGTCACGGTAGTTCGCGGCATTGTCGAAGCCCGGTTCGGTCGAGCAGAGGTCCAGCCACATATAGGCGGCGATCGGGTCGGGCTTCACGCCGCGGCCTTTCCAGTAGCCGATGCCCACTTCATACTGGGCCTGCGGTTCGCCCTGGTTTGCCGCCATGAGCAGCCAGTTCATGCCGGCGGCCTGGTCTTTCTTCACCACGTCGCCGCCCTTGAGCAGCCACCAGCCGAGCTTCAGCTGCGCGTCTGAATTGCCCTTCTTGGCGGCCTCGCCCCACCAGTAGATGGCCTTGGCATTGTCCTGCTCGACGCCGTTGCGGTTCTCGCCCTTCTGGCCCCAGCTGCGCGGCCCGTACATTTCGCCGATGAGATAGGCCGCCTCGGTGTTGCCGTCCTTGGCATAGGGCAGCAGCAGTTCCAGCGCCTTGCCGTAATCCTCGCTGCGGAAGGCCAGCATGCCGTCTTCGAAACTGCCCGCCCATGCGCTGCCGCTGGCTGCGCCCAGAATGCCCAGCGCAACAATTCCGGCCCGAAGATACGACTTCATCGTGGACTCCTTTCAATGACGTTGCGCGTTCTGGCTTCAGGGCCCGGCGCGCTTTCTCAACCCCACGTCTACGTCAGGCCGGGGGACAGGGCAAGAGTCACGGTGCCGCCGGCCCTTGGACCCCGGTGTCCGTTCCAGCTGGTTCTAGCCCGGCAAGGCCTTCGGGCGCTAAACATGGCACGAAATCGGCATCAACTGTTTACGCGAGGACATATCCCCATGCGCATGACCACCGAAGAGGCGTTCGTCAAGGTTCTCCAGATGCACGGCATCGAGCATGCCTTCGGCATCATCGGATCGGCCTTCATGCCGATTTCCGACCTCTTCCCCAAGGCCGGCATCACCTTCTGGGACTGCGCCCATGAAGGCTCGGGCGGCATGATGGCGGATGGCTACAGCCGCGCCTCCGGCAAGATGAGCATGATGATCGCCCAGAACGGCCCGGGCATCACCAACTTCGTCACCGCGGTCAAGACCGCCTACTGGAACCACACACCGCTCTTGCTGGTGACCCCGCAGGCCGCCAACAAGACCATCGGCCAGGGCGGCTTCCAGGAAGTGGAGCAGATGGCCCTCTTCAAGGACATGGTGGGCTATCAGGAAGAAGTGCGTGACGCCTCCCGCGTGGCGGAAGTGCTGAACCGCGTCATCATGAACGCCAAGCGCCTCTCGGCCCCTGCCCAGATCAACATGCCGCGCGATTTCTGGACGCAGGTCATCGACATCGACCTGCCCGCCGCCGTTGGATTCGAGCGCCCGTCGGGCGGCGAGGACGCGATTGCCGCCGCGGCGAAGCTGCTTTCGGAGGCGAAGTTCCCGGTCATCCTGAATGGCGCGGGCGTGGTGCTGGGCGGCGCGATCCCGGCCTCGAAGGCCCTGGCGGAGCGGCTCACCGCGCCGGTCTGCGTCGGCTACCAGCACAATGACGCATTCCCCGGCTCGCACCCGCTGTTCGCCGGCCCCCTCGGCTACAATGGCTCCAAGGCCGCGATGGAGCTGATCAAGCAGGCGGATGTGGTGCTGGCGCTCGGTACCCGCCTCAACCCCTTCTCCACGCTGCCCGGCTATGGCCTCGACTACTGGCCGAAGGAAGCCAAGGTCATCCAGGTTGACATCAACCCCAACCGTATCGGCCTGACCAAGAAGGTTGCCGTCGGCATCGTGGGTGATGCGAAGAAGGTGGCGGAAGGCATTCTCGCCAAGCTGTCGCCCGCAGCGGGCGACCAGGGCCGCGAGGAGCGCAAGAACCTGATTTCCACCACCAAGTCGCGCTGGGCGCAGCAGCTCTCCTCCATGGATCATGAGGATGACGATCCGGGCACGACGTGGAACGAGCGCGCCCGCAAGGCGAAGCCGGACTGGATGAGCCCGCGCATGGCGTGGCGCGCCATTCAGGCCGCACTTCCCAAGGAGGCGATCATCTCCTCCGACATCGGCAACAACTGTGCCATCGGCAATGCCTATCCGACCTTCGAGCAGGGCCGGAAATACCTGGCACCGGGCCTGTTCGGCCCCTGCGGCTATGGGCTTCCGTCAGTTGTCGGCGCCAAGATCGGCTGCCCGGACACGCCGGTCGTCGGCTTCGCGGGCGACGGCGCCTTCGGCATCGCCTGCACCGAACTCACCGCCATCGGGCGGCCGGAATGGCCCGCGATCACCATGGTCGTCTTCCGCAACTATCAGTGGGGCGCTGAAAAGCGCAACTCTACCCTGTGGTATGATGACAACTTCGTCGGCACGGAACTCGACACGCAGGTGTCCTATGCCGCCATCGCCAAGGCCTGCGGCCTGCAGGGCGTCGTGGCGCGCACCATGGACGAACTGCGCGATGCGCTGGCCAAGGCCGTCGAGGACCAGATGAAGCACAAGAAGACCACGCTCATCGAGGCCATGATCAACCAGGAACTGGGCGAGCCCTTCCGCCGCGACGCCATGAAGAAGCCCGTGGCGGTGGCCGGGATCGACCCGAAGGACATGCGCCAGCAGGTGGTCTGACCCGCCGTCCCGAACGGGGCCTCCGCCAGCCGGCCGGGGCCCCGTCACGTTTTTGCTGCATTCTGTGCCCAGAGCGTGCCTCCAATACCGGAGACGGACATGGCTTCTGATTCAAAAGACCGGCAGCGCGCCTGGCGCGACATCATGATCCAGATGACGGCGACGATCATGATCCCGCTCACCATTGCGGGCATGGGGTTGTATTACACCCGCTGGCAGCAGAACGTGAACGACCTCAAGACGATGATCGATCTGGTGAGCGACGAAAAGCCCGAGCGCCAGAAATACGGCGTCGCCATGTTCGAGTATCTGCTGAAGAACGACAAGGTGCCGGTGGAGTTCGTGGCCGCTCAGCTCGAATACGCCAACAACGCCTCCGATCCGCAGCTTCTCTCCTCCATGGAGCGCGCGCTGTCCAAGGCAGCGGAGGTGAACAGCAATGTTCAGGCTGTCTTCACCGAAGCGGTCAGCCGCCTGCCGTCGCGCATCTTCGTCAATGTGATGAATGAGAGGCAGCGCGCCTGTTTCTCCAAGCTTCTTGCCGCGCTGAAGGACAATGACGGCGCGGCAATCACCGTGCCGTCGATCACGCTGGCGAAATGGGACGGCAAGGTGAACGAGATCCGCGCCATGAAGGACGAGGACGTACCGAAAGCCGAAGCGGTGGCCAGCTGGCTGCGCGGGCTTGGATTCGACATCGAGGTGGTGAACCTCACCAACCGCTGGTCCGGTGCCAAGAATGTGCGGCCCAACACCTTCGAGATCTGGTTCGGCGACAAGGACCTGCCGCCGGTTTGCACCGGCCAGCAGGCAACGGCCCCAGCCAACTAGCGCAAGACGTCGTCAGCCCGGAGCCGCCGGCGCGCATGAAATGCTGGTGGACTGGTTCATGTTGATTGCCCTCACCACCACCGCGTGCGGGGTGAGGCGTCAGGTAAATCAAGACACATCGGACCCTAACGCACGGGGGTGGAGTTGTCCTGAGAGTTTCGGGTGAAATGCGGAATCGCCACCGAGATGATCAGGGCGGCGCACACGAAAGGCATGGCCAGCCATGCGACGAGTGGCGATATGGATCCTTGAATGGCGAGGCTGCCCGTGACGACGCCGATGGCCTGCCCCAGATAGAGAACCGAGGTATTCAATGCGATCGTCGCACTCGCTAGCGAGGGGGCGACACGCACAAGGCGGCTTTGCTGAAGCGAGGTGACCGAAAATGACCCCAGTCCCCAGATCAGGATCGCGATGAGGCCAAAGCCAAGATTGCCAAATGCAAGTGCAAAGGCAGCAATCCCGATGATCAGTGACAGGATTGATGCCGCGCTCATGATGTCGGCGCCAAACCGGCCGACCGCACGCGATGCCAGGATGTTACCTGCAATGCCACCTATGCCGGCGCTGATGAAGGCCAGCGGAAGCTGTTCAGCGGTTGCGTCAAACGCCTCGCTCAGTATCGGTGACAGGACGCTGAAAACGGCAAACTGACCCGCCACGCTCAGCATGGTGACGGCGAGTATGGCGATGAGTTGCGGATGGCTCATGACGGTTTTCCATGCCGTCAGATCAAGCGCGGCGACCGCCAGTCGAGGTTTCAGGATAAGCCAGGTGGCGAGGCCCCAGAGAGCGCACAGCACCGCCATTCCCATATAGACGGTTTCCCAGTCGTATCGGGTGGTTGCAAACGCGGCAGCGGGAACGCCCAGCACGACCGCAAGCGCCCACCCCGTGAATATGAATGCGATGGCGGATTCCCGTTTTTCTGGCGGCAAGAGGAGCGCCACAGTAGCCGCGGCCTGCGGACTGTAGACAGCCGCCGCCATGACGGTGACAGCGCGGACCACGATCAAGGCGGCAAATGACGGAACAAATATCGAGACGGCGTGGCCGATGGCGTAGACAAGCAGGCACAGCGTCAGCAGCGTCCGGCGGTCCACCCTCGTTGTGAGGGAGGCCAGAACCGGAGCGCCGATGGCGATGACGATGCCACTGACCGTCAGCAACTGAACCGCCGAGGTCATGCTGACGCCGAAACTGGCTGCAATTCCTCCCAGCATGCCAGTCGGCATCAATACCCCGGTGCCGATGAGGAAATTGCCAACCAGCAACAACCAGAGGCTTGCCGTTGTACGGGCATCTTGTGTCTGCATGATGGATTACGCCAATCCTTGCGTTGTGAATGATCGCCCGTTCAGAGAACAACCGCCGAAGAGATGGCGGATGACACTGTTCACGCCTGCCGAACTCAACCGGCATGAGTTGCGTTGTTGGTCAACCGGTGGGACAGAAGCCTTGCCAGATTGATCGCAAGGGCAACGCCCGGTTCGGGGTTGCGCCTCATCCAGTCAAACAGGCGCCAAGACTTCAACGCCGCCACATGCCCATTCGTCAGCGCCACGACGTCTTCATGGCGCCGCGTTCCTGAAAGATGCTCGAGTTCTCCGAAGATGTCACCTTGCTCCATCGGTCGGCTGGCGCCCGTTCTCAGGTCTTTAGCGAGGAATGATCCAGAGACGATGGCAAACATGTCATCGCTCGTCTCGCCATGGCGTGTAATCACTTCGCCGGTCTTGACTGAAATGACGCTCGTGAGCGCCAGTACCTGCTTGATGTATTCCTCGGAGATGCCGGCGAACAGCAGCGGGACTGTCTGGCTGTCGGCATTGATGGCGCTATCCATCCACAAATCGTCATTGACGAGGATCTGGCTGGCTTGAAACATGTCTACGACCGGTTCGATGCGTAACCGTGTGTCATCCGGCTGCCCAGCAGGCTCGTGCTTCTTGAAGATGCGATAGAGGGGGGAGCGGGACGATCTCAGCATCACCCCGTCCTTGATCAGCAGCATCAGCGGGCATCTCAGCCCAAACCCCTCGAGATGCGCCGCATGGGCATATTGTTCGAAACCCATGCGCTCATTGAAGCCGACTTGCCCCGGTCTGCAATATGTGAGCAGCAGGTCAACGCCTCCCAGCAATGTGCCTTCATAGCAAGCGCCAATCAGCTTGGTCACGACGGGTGTCGCGGCAAGCTCCGGGGTCACCACCAGCCAATTGGCGAATTTGATGCGTTCAATCGGAACCGCTTGGGAGAGCCTGTCCACCCCAAGAAACTCATACAGTACGCCTGGTGTCCTCTCTAAGGACAGCGGCGATACCGTGATCGCCGCGAGAGGCTCATTCAGAGCGCCAACATAGTAATGTATCGAATCCTCATCGAGAGGATCGTTGAGGAGCCGCCTGTCGTGATCCAGCCCGTCCAGGTCCGTTCGCCGGAGGTTTTCGGCGAAAACCGAATACCGGAGCCTGAATATGGCCTCCTTCTCCTGGGGGGTACTGGCAACCCTTGAAACTTGCACGTGTTCCTCCTCGCCTGTGGTGACGCGCATGCCGCTTGGTGAGGA
The DNA here is from genome assembly GCA_044236665.1 of Aestuariivirga sp. Classification (GTDB taxonomy): domain Bacteria; phylum Pseudomonadota; class Alphaproteobacteria; order Rhizobiales; family Aestuariivirgaceae; genus Aestuariivirga. The sequence continues at coordinate 7,231 of JBIIGF010000033.1, forward strand.
TGCGCGCTTGGCCCAACTTGCACAAGATCACCTGATGCGCGGCCTTGGAAGCGACTGGTTGAAGCTGGTTTCAATGAGGCCGAAACTGCCATGATGCCGGTCCGGCATGGTGAACTTGCACGATTGAGTGATGCGGATGGGCGAGTAAAGTAGCTACATGAGTTTTAACTTATATGACGTGTGCCAGGGCCCGGATTTAATTGACAATGGAAGTTGTAATTGTAACGTGAATTCAATTTGGGGGGCGGCCGTTATGATGAGCCATTTTCTATTCCGGACGAAATTGCACGCTCTTATTGTGCTGGCTCTTGCCTGCATCTCCACTCAACCGGCTTGGGCGGGGTCCCAGACCGCGTTTCAGACACCGCCCTCCCAACTTGACGGGCTTTCACAGTCCCAGTTGAATGAGTTCGGCATGTCGCTGGCCAATGAGGCCTTCGAGCGTCATTCCCGTGTTGGAAGCCCCAGCGGTGAAACTGGCGGCACGCAGAACATGACCGATCCGAATGCGGTGCAGGAGGTCAAGGCCATGTTTGATGATGATGCCATTATCCAGTCGGCGCGGTTGAACTTCGGACTGACCAAAGCAACCTATGAGCCCAACGACGTCGATGAGTACAAGATCTCGGATATGGTGATCAGCCGGCCGAGCGAGGATGTGCTGGTAGCCTCGTTCAACGTTGCCTTGCCGAACCGTGTGGATCTCAGCTCCGGGATCGTGTTCGAGGGTGAAAGCCGCCCGCGGTTGGTGGTCTTGCGCTGGAACAATGAGGCCAGGCAGTGGAAGATCTTCACGAGCGCGGATTTCGATACGCCCTATGCCGTGCTGTGCAACAAGGACAGTTCTTACAAGCCTCAGAAGTCCCAGTTCGAGGAAAGTGCCAACGCGCTTGCAAAGCAATTGATGGATGAGCTGATGCAGAGCTCACTGAACAATACCGAGAAGAGCGTTCAGGCCAAGGGCCTTCAGTATGTCTTCGCCAGTGGTGAGCGCAAGACATCGAGCGGTCCCATCCGCGCGAAGATGAAGAGACTTGTCGTTCCCGAAAACATCGAGGCAATTCGCTCAGGCTCGCTTCTGGCCGTCCGCTTCGATTCCATGTCGACACTCACCTTGGATGGTGGGAATGTGGAAACGGGCCTTCGGCCGCGTCTGTTCACATTTCAACTGGACCCGGATGGACGGTGGCGGGTTGCTGCGATGGCGATCTTCTCGGTAACCGAGAAGGTGAAGGACGGTATTTCCTGCATCCAGCCAAGTGTTGAATGATCGCTGCGCGTAGCGGATGATTGCCGGGCCTTGGCCCACCAAGAGAGGTGGCGCCGAATTGGAATGCGTCCCTCAGTCTCGTGCTTTACAGCCGGTAGGCCCTGATCCCGTTGTCACGGAACAGCTTCAGCCTTTCCTCGTGCGTCAAGCCTTGCGTGGCCCAGTCCAGAACCTCGATCCAGCTTGTATATGTTCCGGCCAGTTCGGCCACCGGCCAGTCGCCGCCATACATCAGGCGGTCGATGCCGAAACAGGTGATGACGTGGTCGATGTAGGGGCGCAGCTGCTCACGCGTCCAGTTCGCGTGGTCGGCCTCGGTGGTGACGCCCGAGAGCTTGCACATCACATTGGGCAATGACGCCAGTTCGCGGATATGGGTCTTCCACGGTTCGATCAGCCCATCCCGGATGCCCGGCTTGCCGATGTGGTCGAGGATGAAGGATACCTCCGGGCACTGCCGCACCAGCTTGATGATGCCCGGCATCTGGTTGTGATAGATGCACAGATCGCAGCTCAGGCCGTAGCGCGGCAAGAGCCTTACGCCTGCCACGAAATCGGGCTTCAGCACATAGTCGGGGTCGGGCTGGTACTGGGTGATGCGGCGGATGCCGCGCACCACGGGAATCTTCGAGAGCCGCTCCATCTC
>JBIIGF010000034.1:0-9122 GCA_044236665.1 Aestuariivirga sp.
GAAACCCTGCGCCACCAGTTCGCAATTGGACCGGTGGCGGCGGCCCGTCATGCCGTCGGCCACCACGGCGGAGAGCAGCGACTCGATCGCTCCCAGCAGCGTGAAGGACAGCGCGGCCGGCAGCACTGCGACAACCTTGGCCCAGGACATGTCCGGCAGGGCGGGCGCTGGCAGCATGTTGGGAATGCCGCCGAACTTCGAGCCGATGGTTGCAGCCGACAGATGCAGCAGTGATGCCGCCAGCGAGGCCAGCACCACGGCGATCAGCATGCCCGGCCAATGCGGCCTCACGCGCTTCAGCAAGACGATGACGGCGATGGTGCCGAGCGACAGGCCAAGGGCTGCGGGTGTGAGCGACGGCAGCGCCTGCCAAAGCACCGGGATCTTCTCGGGCAGCGGCCCGGGCTCCGGTACGCTGAGCGCCAGGCCAAGCAGTTCCTTGATCTGGCTGGCGAAGATGATGACGGCGATACCCGCCGTGAAACCGACGGTGACGGGAAACGGAATGAACTTGATGAAGGTGCCAAGCCGCAGGTAACCGGCCGCCGCCAGCATGATGCCGGAGAGGAAGGTGGCGAGGATCAGCCCATCCATGCCGTGCTGGGCGACGGTTGCCGCCACCAGCACGATGAAGGCGCCCGCGGGCCCGCCGATCTGGAAGCGTGAGCCGCCGAGCAAGGACACGACGAAGCCGCCCACCGCCGCCGTATAGAGCCCCTGTGCGGGCGAGGCGCCCGATGCGATGGCAATCGCCATGGAGAGTGGCAGCGCCACGATGGCCACCGTGAGCCCGGAGATCACATCCATGCGCAACTGCTGCAGGCCGTAACCTTCGCGCAGCACCGTCACCAGTTTCGGAGTGTAGAGTTCGGCGAAGCTGGGCTTGTGGACGGCTTGACGCGCAGTTGACGCTGTCATGTCTTGTGGTCCCTACCGGGCGAATGGGCTCTTCAGTTTCATGTGGCGGTTCACATCCTTGTAGAGCAGGTAGCGGAAGCGGCCGGGCCCGCCCGCGTAGCAGGCTTGCGGGCAGAAGGCGCGCAGCCACATGAAGTCGCCCGCTTCCACCTCCACCCAGTCGTTGTTGAGGCGGTAGACGGCCTTGCCTTCGAGCACATAGAGCCCATGCTCCATGACATGCGTCTCGGCGAAGGGAATGACAGCGCCTGGCTCGAAGGTGACGATGTTCACATGCATGTCATGGCGGATGTCGTTCGGGTCGGCGAAGCGCGAGGTAGCCCATTTGCCATCCGTTCCCGGCATGGCCACCGGCGTCACCTCTTCATCGGAGGTGATGAAGGCATCGGGCGCTTCAATGCCCTCGACCCTCTCATAGGCCTTGCGCACCCAATGGAAGCGTACCGGCGCCTGGCTTTCGTTGGTGAGTGCCCACGTCGCGCCGGGGGGAAGATAGGCATAGCCGCCGGTCTTCAGCCTGTGGCGTATGCCCTCAAGCGTCAGAACCATGCTGCCTTCGACCACGAAAAGCACGGCCTCTGCATCGGCCTCCGGCTCCGGCCTCTCGCTTCCGCCGCCAGGAGACACTTCCATGATGTATTGCGAGAATGTTTCGGCGAAGCCCGAGAGCGGGCGGGCGATCACCCAGGCGCGGGTCTTGTCCCAGAAGGGCAAAAGGCTCGTCACGATATCGCGCATCACGCCCCTGGGGATCACCGCATAGGCCTCGGTGAACACCGCGCGGCCGGTCAGGAGTTCCGTTTGGGAAGGGTGTCCGCCGGTTGGCGCAAAGTAGCTGCGGGTCATCGTCCTGTCCTTCCTGTTCCAACGGATCAGGGATAAGGCCAGTTCCCGAAAGCTGCAAGACGGGGCGGGGTCAGTTCTGCGGGGAGAGCTTCATCAGCACCAGGCCGCCGATGATCATCGCGGCCGCGGCGATGCGCATCGGGTGTGTCGATTCACCCAGCACGATCACACCGACGATGAAGGCGCCCACGCCGCCGATCCCGGTCCACATCGTGTAGGCCGTGCCGAGCGGCAGTGTCCGCATCGAATAGGCGAGCAGGGCGAAGCTGGCGATCATGGCGGCGAAGGTGATAACCGAGGGCCACAGCCTGGAGAAGCCGTCCGACAGTTTCATCGTGAAGGCCCAGACCACCTCGAGCAGGCCGGCTATGACAAGTGCAATCCACGCCATGAGGCTTCACCATTCCGTATGCGCAGGGGCTGCTACGGCCTCAGTAGGTTTTGGGTTCGGGCTGGCCGAAGATGAAGTCTGTGCCGTCGAGGTCATACACATCGGGGCGGAAGTTCACGCGTCCGTCTTCGGTGGCCCAGGCGGTGAGGTACATCCAGCGCACATCCGGGCCGTTCTCGATCTTGTGGTCGAGTTGCTCCGTGGTCGATCTGACGAGCTGGTAGGTCTGTTCATCAAGCGGCGGGAAGGAGGTGTCGAGAATCCACCGCACCACCGTTTCCACCTGGTCGATGCGAACGCAGCCCGAGCTTTCAAAGCGCACATTGCGCCCGAACAGCTCGCGGTGCGGCGTATCGTGCATGTAGACCATGTATTTGTTGGCGAAGTTGATCTTCACCGAGCCCAGCGAATTGTGCGGCCCCGGCTCCTGGCGGAAGAAATAGCGCTCCGGCGACGTCGTCATCCAATCGATGAACACCGGGTCCATCTCCGGGCCATCCACGCCATCGAAGACGCGGATGTGGTTCACCTGCAGGTAGCTCGGGTCCTCGAGGTATTTCGGCACGATATCGCGCTCGACGATGGAGGCCGGGATCTTCCAGTAGGGATTGAAGTTGAGGTCGCTTACCGTGCTGGCCAGGGTGGGCGAGGGGCGCTCGAGCTTGCCCACGATGATGTTGTGGCGCGAATAGACGCGGCCGTTCTGCACCGTTTCGAGCTGGGCGCCCGGAATATTCACGAGGATCGAACGGTCGGTCAGGCCCTGCGCATAGGCTTCGACGCGCGGCAGGTTCTCGCGCAGCATGCCAAGCCGCGTCTCGGCGGGAATATTCAGTTGGGCGATGGTCTTCTCGCCGACGATGCCGGAGGACAACACACCATGATTGATCTGGAAGGCGCGCACCGCCTCCACCATCTCGTCGTCATAGGTGGCGGCGGTTTCGGTTTGCAGCGTGTCGAAGGGCAGGTAGTTTTCTGCAACAAGGCGCTGGCGCAGCGCCATGACGGCCTCGCCCTTGGCGCCCTTCTTGAGGGTGCGGGAGGGGAGTTCCTGCCAGCCGCCACCGGCCACGATTTCCTCATACATGGCGATGGCGCCCTGCATGAACTCCACCGAACTGAGGCTGATCATCGGCGGCTGGTCCTGGCCCGCGAGGATTTCCGTCTGGGTGGCCAGCTTGCCTGATGCCTTGGGCGGAACGGTCTTCGCGGGTGTTGCCGTTGTGAGCGAGCTCGTGAACACCGGTTCTTCCGCTGATGCGGCAGACCCCATGGCCACGAGGCTGGCCATGGCAAGCAGATTCCGGTTGAAAGCGCGGCGCGACTGCACGGATATAACCCCTGACTTAACCTGCCCAAACTGGGCGAGACTGGTAAATGGTGTCTTAATTGCGTGAAGTCTAGCGCCCGCCTGCGACCGGAATGAGGCAGACTTCCTTCGTCAAGTTAAGCCTGTTACCTCGCGCCGGAATGGAATTTCAAGGAAATCGGGCGCCGGGCGGCCGAAAGATTCGGCAAAATTGCGGCCAGCATGGACGGCGGCGGCAATCGTGCCCGGCCCGAAACAGTCCCCGGCGCGGCTGATGGCCGTACCCCGGGTCACCAGGTCTTGCCACAACCCGTCCACTGGCTGCCGGGCAGTCACCAGCACGCCGCAGTCGCTTTCCAGACGAGAGGTCTGGCCGGTGAAGACGCATTCGAGCGTCACATGATCCCTGGCCATCGCGGCGACGGCGTGATTGGCGATGATGCGGACGCCGAGCCCGATCAGGCGGGTCTGAATGGCCTTCTGTTCGAGCGAGGCCTTGGTGAAGGCCGAGGCAACGGCAGCGGGGGTGACGAGCGTTACGGCATAATCCTCCTTCACCAGAAGTTCCGCCAGCACGCCGCCCATGTAGTAGTGGTCGTCATCGTACAGGGTGACGGTCTTTGCCTTGGGCCGTCGGCCTGCCATGAGGTCATCGGGGGTCAGCACCACTGCGTCATCCGTGATGGCGGCGGGGGTCACCAGGTGGCGGCCCGTCCCATCCCGCCGCCACGCAGCACCCGTCGCCACGAGCACGTGGTCGGCGCCCAGCTCGGCCACGGTTTCGGCTGTCATTTCGCTTTCAAGATAGAGCGCCACATTGGGCATCTTGTTGATCTGGAGGAGGCGCCAGTCACGCACCCGGCCCCAGGCCGAAAGGCCGGGCAGGCGGCATTCGCGGGCCACGCGGCCGCCGGCTTCCGACGCCGTGTCAGCAATCGTCACCTGAAATCCGCGCTGGCCAAGCGCACGGCCCGCCTCCAGCCCTGCAGGTCCCGCGCCGACGACGAGGATGTGCTTGTCCTCTTCCTTCGGGCGGATCAGTTCCGGGTGCCAGCCGCGCCGCCATTCCTCGCCCATCGAGGGGTTCTGCGTACAGCGCAGCGGCGTCATCGTGTAGTCATGAGTGACGCAGATGTTGCACCCGATGCATTCGCGGATGTCGTCGAGGCGGCCCTCCTCGATCTTCTTCGGCAGGAAGGGATCGGCAATCGAGGGCCGCGCCGCGCCGATCATGTCCATGATGCCCTGGCGGATCACCCGCACCATCGCGTCGGGCGAGGTATAGCGGCCAACCCCGACCACCGGCTTCGAGGTCAGCTTCTTGACGCCCTTGATGTAGGGCTCCTGGAACCCCTCCTCGGCAAAGCGCGAGGTTTGCGAATCCTTGGACCAGTCGGAGAGCGACAGGTCCCAGAGGTCCGGCAGTTCGGCCATCATGGCGATGGCGTCTTCCACTTCGGCGGGCTCCAGCCCGGCGGCACCCTGAAACTCATGCATGGCGATGCGCACGGGCACGGCACAGCTGCCGCCCACAGCATCCTTGGTGTCCTCGATCACCTCACGCAACAGCCTGGCGCGGTTCTCGAGCGAGCCGCCATATTCGTCGTTGCGAAAGTTGGTGGCGCGCGACAGGAACTGCTGGAAAATGCCGAGCCCGTGTCCGGCATAGACATAGACGAGGTCGAAGCCTGCCTCCCTGGACCTGAGCGCCGCCTTGCGGTGGGCCCGCCTCAGGTTACGGATGTCTTCCTTGTCCATGCCGCGCGCCTGCACGGGGTCGTAGATGTAGCTGGCCGTGGGCATGGGGCTGGCGGCAATCGGCACCTCGCGGGACCACAGGTTGCTGGCCGTATAGCCCGAATGGCACAGCTCTATGCCCGCCAGCGAGGCATGGTCGTGAATCTTCTCCGCGATGCGCGCCAGCATGGGAATGTCATGGTCGCTCCACAGGCGCAACTCGACGAAGGGCGCCACATCTGCCGTGTGGTGGATTTCCACCATCTCGGTGCAGACCACGGCCCAACCGCCCTCGGCCTTCATGCCGCGCATGGCCGCAAGGGCGGATGCATCGCGGTGGCCCATGCCGTTGCAATGCGGCACCTGATAGAAGCGGTTGCGAGCCACATGCGGGCCGATGCGGATGGGCTCGAAGAGAATGTCGTAGCGCGGATCACGTTTCATGGCAGGTCCCGGGTCAAGCGATGGGCAGATCCTAGCAAAGCAGCGGGGGCTTCGGCTATGCTTCGCTGACGGGGATATATGCGGGGCTGGCCATGCTGCCAAACTTTCATGACATCGAGATAGCAGCGGACCGGCTGAAGGGTTTCGCGGTTCGAACGCCAGTGATCGAATCGCCCAAGCTCAACGAAATGACCGGCGGGCGCATCCTCATCAAGGCGGAATGCCTGCAGCGCACAGGTTCGTTCAAGTTCCGCGGCGCGTGGAACCGCATTTCGCAACTGGACACGGCATCAGCCCCCGGTGGGGTCGTGGCCTATTCTTCCGGCAATCACGCGCAGGGCGTTGCGGCAGCAGCCGCCATCAAGGGCCTGCCAGCGCTGATCGTCATGCCGGCGGATACGCCGCTCATCAAGCAGGCCAATACCAGAAGCCATGGTGCGGAGGTGGTGACCTATGACCGCGCGACGCAATCGCGCGAGGAGATCGCGGCGCATTACATGGCGGCGCGCGGTGCGGTGATGGTGCCGCCCTTCGAGCATCCGGACATCATATCGGGACAGGGCACGGCAGGCCTCGAACTTGCCGATGAGGCGGCAGCGCGCGGCATTGCGCTTGATGATGTGCTGGTGTGCTGTTCGGGCGGTGGCCTGACGGCTGGCGTTGCGCTCGCCATGGAAGCCAGATCTCCCGCAACGCGCGTGCACACGGTGGAGCCTGCTGGCTTCGATGATTACGCGCGCTCGCTCAAGAGCGGGCGGATCGAGCGGAACGCCAGGTCCTCCGGCTCGATCTGCGATGCGTTGATGTCGCCCGCGCCGGGTGAGATGACCTTCGCGATCAACCGGCGCCTGCTGGGCGGGGGCTATGCGGTGAGCGATGCGGAAGCTGCCGAAGCAGTGCGCTTCGCGTTTGAGGTGCTGAAACTGGTACTGGAGCCGGGGGGCGCTGTAGCGCTTGCCGCCGTGCTCTCCGGCCGGATCGAAACACGGGGCCGCGCCATCGGCGTCATTGCGTCGGGTGGCAACTGCGACCCCGAGACTTATGCCCGGATACTGCGGGGCGAAATCTGATCAGGAGGCCTTGGCGAAATCATTGGTCATGAGCGGCACGTCGATCTGCTCACCGGCCTTGTGCCGGATGATGACGATGCGCTGCCTCTGCGGCGGCGCTTCCGGCGCTTCCGGTTCCACCAGTACCGGGCGCGGGGAGTCCGGCACGGCGGTGATCATGGCGTGCGGGGCCGGTTCGAAGATGTCTTCATCAGTCCTGTAGAACTTCATATGGCGGGGGGAGAGTTCTGCCGCCAGCCCGTCATCGGTGCTTTCGGCCGGCTCATCCAGCACGTCGTCCTCGTCATCGCAGAGAAGCGCATCGGCAAGCCGAGCCATCATGGCATCATGATTGGCCGCGATGGCGGTCTCCAGCCGCTTCATGCCGTCGAGCAGGCTGGCGGTTTCCACCGTCCGGAGCCTTGCCGCATATTCATTGAGGAACCAGCGACCGCGCGCCGTTTCCATCACGGCATCGCGGATCGCGTCGAAGTCTTCCGGGCTGAGATCGGAGGAGGCGGGCCTCACCCTCGACGGCATTGCTCTCGTCATACGCACAACTCCACTCACCAGCGGGCCAGAAAGCCCGGTCCCCCATGACAGGCAGGACAAACAAGCCGACATCTTCGTCGCGAGTGGTGAATCTTTCGTTTAGAGCGAAATGATGTTTGATTGACCTACGCTCAAGTTTCCCTCCCCCTTGTGGGGAGGGATCAAGGGTGGGGGGCGCTCCGCCCTGAGGTCTTTTGGCCATGAGAGCCGACTGGTCAGACACCATCCGACCCCCACCCCGGCCCTCCCCACAAGGGGGAGGGGGAATGAGGCGGTTACGTCAGAATACATAATGCTCTAAGGCAAGATGCCCCCGGCTGACGTAAGGTGCACATGCTCCACGGCCGCGGTGGAACTCAACCCCACAGGGCAGACGGTGGCGGGTGGATGACCGAGCCCTCGTAACGGATTCCGGGGATACGGTCCTTCCGGAGCAACAGCGGGCCATCGAGGTCGATCACCGACGCCAGCGGCGAGAGCAGCATGGCAGGCGCCATGGCCAGCGATGTCGCCAGCATGCAACCCACCATGATCTTGAGGCCCTGTGCCCGTGCGGCCTGCGCCAGCGCCAGGGCGGGCGTCAGGCCGCCGGCCTTGTCAAGCTTGATGTTGATCGCGTCATATTTGCCGATGAGCTGCCCGAGGCTCTCCAGCCCATGGGCGGATTCATCGGCACAGACCGCCACGCGGCGCGCCATCCGAAGCAGCGCGCCGTCGGCGGCGGCGGGCAGCGGCTGTTCGACGAGTTCCACCCCGTAGTCGGCGCAGGCCGAAAGCATGTCGTGCAGCGTGTCAGCCGACCAGCCCTCATTGGCATCGACGATGAGGCGGCAGTCGGGCGCGTTGCGGCGTACCTCTCTCAGACGCAGGACATCGCCCTCGCGGCCGAGCTTCAGCTTGAGGAGTGGCCGGTGGCGGGCCTGTGCGGCAGCTTCGCCCATGGCATGGGGCGTATCGAGGCTCAGCGTATAGGCGGTGACCGCGGGCCTGGGTCTGGGAAGTCCCGCCAGTTGCCAGGCGGGCTCGCCACGCTGCTTTGCTTCGAGATCCCAGAGCGCACAGTCGAGCGCGTTGCGCGCGGCATGGGGGCCGAGGAGGGCGGGCACGTCGGCGCGCGTGACGCCGGTTTCGATCCTTTGCCTCGCGTCCTCCAGCGCCGCCATCACCTGCGGCACGCTTTCCCCGTAGCGCGGATAGGGCACGCATTCCCCCTGGCCCGCATGGCCGCCGTCTTCGAGACGCACGGTCACCACATGGGCTTCGGTCTTGCTGCCGCGCGCGATGGTGAAGTTGCCGGCGATCGGCCAGCGCTCGTCGGCAATCGTGAGCTTCACCATGTCAGCGCCGCTTGCGGTGCGCGTCAGTTCTTGGCCGGTTCCCTGCGGCCGCGCGTGACAGCCGTGGCGGGGCCCGACAGATCGAGCGCGCCGGCCTGGCGCTTCACCACATCGGCCAGTGCCGACAGTGCGCCGATCTGGTCGGCCACCACGCGGCGCATTGCGTCGGCATTGGTGCGGGTTTCCTCCGGCAGTTCGACCAGCGCGCGGCGCAGCTCGCCGCGGGCGGTTTCGATGTCCTTCACGACCTGCTGGGCGGTGATGCGCATGTCATGCGCGGTCTGCTGGAAGTCGGTTGCGGTGGATGACATCATCTCGTTCATCGCGGCCATGGCACGCTCATGCTGCTCGCGCAGGATCATGGCGGCCTGGTTGATCTGCCCGCCGGAGGTCTGTTCCAGCTTGGCGATTTCGTCTTCGAGATTGCGGTTCGCCAGTGCCGACTGCTCGGCGATGATGCGGCTGATGTCCTTTGCCTTGGCCTCAGAGGCGGCAAGCGATTCTTCGATCAGGTTCATGTAGCTGCCAATCACCTGGTC
>JBIIGF010000035.1:0-9017 GCA_044236665.1 Aestuariivirga sp.
GATCGGCTCTTCGTGATAGATCATCGGCGCATTCACCGAATTGTCTTCAAGCGCCAGGCACACGAAGCGCTTGGGCAGAACGGGAATGGCCTTCTGCTTCAGCAGCGCGTCGCGGCCGATGAAGCCGCCTGGCTTGTCCCAGGATACGGCGAAGCCAAGGCCCGCTTCGAGCGGCGTATCTTCATCCGCAATGTCATGGCCCCAGTGGCGATAGGCCTTTTCCGTACGGCAATTGTTCATGGTGTGCATGCCGGCAGGGGTCAGGCCGAATTCCTTGCCAGCCGCCCACAGGGTTTCGAACACATGGGCGGTGAATTCGGTGGGGATGTACAGTTCCCAGCCCAGTTCGCCGACATAGGTCAGGCGGCTGGCGCGCACCCGGGCGAAGCCGATCTCGAGTTCCTGCGAGGTTCCGAACGGGAAGGCGGCATTGGAAAGGTCCGCGCCGGACACCTTCTCCAGAAGCGCTCGGGACTTCGGGCCCATGATGGCGATCATGGGGAGGCCGGAGGTGATGTCGGTTGCTACGCAGTGCGCGTCATCCGGCGTATGGCGCTTGAGCCAGGCCATGTCGCGCGTCTGCGGTGCACTGCCGGTCACCACCAGGAACTTGTTGTCGGCAAGGCGGGTCACCGTGAGGTCCGCCTCGATGCCGCCGCGGTCGTTGAGCCACTGGGTGTAGACGACGCGGCCCGGTTCCACATCCACATTGGCGGCGGAGACACGGTTCAGTACCTTCATCGCATCGCGGCCCTCGACCGAATATTTGGCGAAGCTCGACTGGTCGAAGAAGGCGCAGTTGGTCATCAGCTGCTTGGCTTCATAGTCCGCGCAGGGGAACCAGTTCTGGCGGCCATAGGAATACTCATATTCGGGCTTCACACCATCACGCGCGTACCAATTGGGGCGCTCCCAGCCATTCACTTCGCCGAACACCGCGCCCAGTTCCTTCGTGTACGGATAAAGCGGCGAACGGCGCACCCCGCGCGAGGTTTCAGCCTGCCGGTAGGGCCAGTGCATGGCGTAGAGCAGACCCAAGCTCTCCGTCACGCGCTCGCGGACGTAGTTCTTCACCGACTGGAACGGATGGATGCGGCGGATGTCCATGCCGCTCACATCCATCGGCGGATAGCCGTTCTTGATCCACTTGGACAGCACAAGGCCCGCGCCACCCGAGGACTGGATGCCGATGGAGTTGAAGCCCGCGGCTACGAAGACGTTCTTCACTTCCGGCGCCTCGCCCAGATAGTAACGGTTATCCGGCGTGAAGCTTTCCGGACCGTTGAAGAACAGCTGGATGCCAGCGGTTTCGAGCAGCGGCACTCGGTTGATGGCGTTGGCGAGGATCGGCTCGAAATGGTCCATATCCTCAGGCAGGGTTACGAAGGCATGTTCCTCATCGATGCCGCCGCCGCCCCACGGCTTTGCCTTGGGCTCGAAGGCACCGACCATCAGCTTGCCCGCATCTTCCTTGTAATAGGTGCACTCATCCGGCACGCGCACAACGGGCATGTTGCGCGGCAGTTCGGCGATGGGCTCCGACACGATATAGAAATGCTCGCAGGCATGCAGCGGGATGTTGACGCCGATGGAGCGGCCCAGCTCGCGCGACCACATGCCGGACGCCACCACCACCTTGTCCGCCAGAATGGTGCCGTCCGCCGTCTCCACGCCATAGGCCTGACCGTTCTTCACGAGAATCTTCGACACCTTGACGTTTTCAAAAACCTTGGCCCCGCGTGAGCGCGCGCCTGCAGCCAAGGCCTGCGTCACGTCAATGGGGTTCACCTGGCCGTCCTTCGGCAGGAACACGCCACCCTTGACGTTTTCGAGATTGTAATGCGGAAGCCGCTCGCCGATTTCGGCAGTCGATATGACCTGCACGTCGAGGCCGAAATTCTTCGCCATGGACGCGCCACGCACCAGTTCCTCAAGCCGCCCATCGGTCAGCGCCACAGAGATCGAACCATTCTGCTTGAAGCCGGTGGCTTGGCCTGTTTCCTTCTCCAGCCCTTCAAACAGCGTCGTCGTGTATTTGGCGAGTTCGGTGAGGTTGCGCGTGGCGCGCAGTTGGCCAACAAGTCCCGCCGCATGCCAGGTGGTGCCCGAGGTCAGCTGCTTGCGCTCCAGCACCGCCACATTGGTGATCCCTTCCTTCGTCAGGTGATAGGCGATCGAGCAACCGACGATGCCGCCACCGATGATGACGACGTCAGCGCGTTGGGGCAGGGATTTGGACATGAGCAAACTCCGGATGAATGGTGAATTCTTCTAACAGGTGAGATTGGGCCGGTGGAAGCGCCAGACTGCCTCACCGGTCCGGGCCAGCCTCTCACCGGTTCAGGGTCCAGCCGCCAATTTCCTTTGCGGGACCAATCCGTTTGCATTAAATCCGTTCGAAACAAAGAACGGATCGTTCCATGCATCAGGGTGACATCTCCCCCGCCGAGGCCTATCAACGGCTTCAGAACAACCCCTCCGCCGTCCTGGTGGACGTGCGCACCCAGCCGGAATGGGTGTTTGTCGGCGTTCCCGCCGTGGAGCGGCTGATCCGCCTGTCCTGGCAGGTGTTCCCGTCGATGCAGGTGAACGCCAATTTCGTGTCTGAAATTGACCAGATGGGTCTGCCGAAGGATGCCGAAATCCTGTGTATCTGCCGCTCCGGCGCGCGCTCGGCGTCGGCTGCCTCGGCACTCACCCAGGCGGGCTACACCAATGCTTGGAACGTGGCGCAAGGCTTCGAGGGCGACAAGGACGCCGCCGGCCACCGCGCCTCCCTCGGCGGCTGGAAACACGCCGGCCTTCCCTGGGTCCAGAGCTGAACGCGGGTTCTTCCTCTCCCCCGGTGTGGGCGAGGAATTCAATTCAATGATCCGTCATCGATCGGAACGGACAAGGCAAGACGAAGATGAAGAAGCGAAAGTCCGATCCGAAGACCTGGGGCGATGCCACCAAGCTCGTGCGGGGCGGTCTGGCCCGGACGGGGCATGGCGAGACGTCCGAGGCGCTGTTCCTCAATTCGGGCTTTGTCTACGACGAGCCGGAAACCGCCGAGCGCCGCTTCTCCGGCGAGGATGACGGCTATGTCTATGGCCGCTATGGCAACCCCACCGTCACCATGTTCGAAGAACGCCTTGCGCTGCTCGAGGGGGCCGAGGCCTGCTATGCGGTGGCCTCCGGCATGGCGGCGGTGTTCGGTGCGCTGGCCTGCCAGTTGAAGGCCGGCGATCATCTCGTGGCGTCGAAGGCGCTGTTCGGCTCATGCTACCAGATCGTGACCTCGATCCTGCCGCGCTTTGGCATCAAGACCACGCTGGTGGACGGCGGCGACCTGAACGCCTGGAAGGACGCGATCACGGCCGACACCAAATGCGTGTTCCTCGAGACGCCCTCGAACCCCACCCTCGAGATCATCGACCTTGAAGCCGTGTGCGCCATTGCCAAGGCAAAGGGTGCCAATGTGGTGGTGGATAACATCTTCGCCACCCCCATCCTGCAGCGCCCGCTTGCCTATGGCGCCGATGTGATCGTCTATTCCGGCACCAAGCACATGGACGGGCAGGGCCGCGTATTGGGCGGCGCCATCATGTCCACGAAGGCCTTCAAGGACGATCAGTTGAAGCCCTTCCTCAGGCATACCGGCCCGTCGATCTCGCCGTTCAATGCCTGGGTGCTGCTCAAGGGCCTCGAAACGATGAAGCTGCGCGTTGAGGCGCAAAGCCATGCGGCACAACGCGTGGCCGAGGCGCTCTCCGCCATGCCGGGCGTTTCCCGCGTCGTCTATCCCTTCCTCTCATCGCACCCGCAGGCGGCGCTGGCGAGGCAGCAGATGAAGCTTGGCGGCACCATGGTGACCTTCGAAGTGGAGGGCGGCAAGAAGAAAGCCTTCGACGTGCTGCGCCACCTCGGCATCATCGACATCTCCAACAATCTTGGCGATGCGAAATCGCTGATGACGCACCCGGCCTCCACCACCCACCGCAACATCGGCGCCGAGGCGCGCGCCATGATGGGCATCACCGACGGCATGCTGCGCCTCTCGGTTGGCCTTGAGGATTGCGATGACCTGATCGCCGATCTGACGCAGGCCGTTCAGGCCTGACGGCGCAACTGCCCGTCAGACGATGGCCGAGGCCACGTCGCGGATCGAGGTGCTGGCGAGGGAGGCATGGAGCGCGCACTCGGCCGCCTTGAGCGGCCCTGACAGAACCTTGCCGAGTTGCGCGGCAACAGGGCAATTGGAATGCGGGTCCACCTTGTGCATGCGGAAGACGCTCTCATCCTCCACGGCGAAATAGACATCGGCCAGCGTGATCCGGGCGGCGTCCCGGTTCAGTTCGAAGCCGCCGGCGCGGCCCGCCACGGAGCGGACCAACTGCGCCTTTTCCAATTCACCCATCAGGCGGCGGATGACCACTGGGTTGGTGTGAACGCTTTCCGCTACCAGCGCCGAACACACAGGTCCCTTGCCGGCGAAGCGGGCAAGGACACTCATGGCATGAACGGCGACGACGAAGCGGCTGCTGGACAACATTTCCCGTAACTCCGTAATTTACATCGTCATCGCGTGGCGAAAGGTCAAGGGAATATCGCTGCCGGTGAGGGATTGTTAACCGAGTCGGCCGAAACGTTCCTGCTGACCTGCCCCCGGAGACATCCCGATGCGCCGCTTTGATTTTGTCGTCACCTGCGTCTGCTGCGCGCTGCTGGGTTATTTCGGCTTGCACGCCCACGAGGGCCCGCGCGGCTTTCCCTACAAGGAGGCGCAGGAGGAGAAGCTTGCAGCCCTCAAGGCCAAGCATGAGACGCTCCTCGCCGAGCGGCTGAGGATGGAAAACAAGGTTAGCCTGCTGAGGCCGGACAGCATCGACCCCGACCTCCTCGACGAACTGGCCCGCGGTCAGCTGGAACTTGCCAGGCCGACCGATGTCGTGGCCTTCACCCGGCGGTAATTTCCAGTGATTTCCGGGCGGTAAACCAAATTCCGGTTAATTCAATATTCCGCCTGCATTCTCAAGCATTTAATGCTATGAACATCAGACTGATCATGGCTGGAGGACGTGTTCATGGCGGTCAAGTCGGCATATATTACGCGCAAGGGCCCCAAGGGTGAGAAGGCAAACCTCACCAACAGCGGCTTTACCACGGAAGAGGAACTCTACGCCTACCGGGAAATGCTGCTGATCCGCCGCTTCGAGGAGAAGGCAGGCCAGCTCTACGGCATGGGATTCATCGGCGGCTTCTGCCACCTCTATATTGGCCAGGAGGCCGTCGTGGTCGGCATGCAGATGGCGCAGAAGGAAGGCGATCAGGTCATCACCTCCTACCGCGACCACGGCCACATGCTGGCGCTCGGCATGGACCCCAAGGGCGTCATGGCCGAACTCACGGGCCGCAAGGGAGGCCTGTCCAAGGGCAAGGGCGGCTCCATGCACATGTTCAGCCGGGAAAAGCAGTTCTTCGGCGGTCATGGCATCGTCGGCGCGCAGGTTCCGCTGGGCGCGGGGCTTGCCTTCGCCAACAAGTACCGCGGCAATGACCATGTGTCCGTCACCTATTTCGGCGACGGTGCCGCGAACCAGGGCCAGGTCTACGAAACCTTCAATATGGCTTCGATCTGGAAACTGCCGGTCATCTTCGTGATCGAGAACAACCGCTATGCCATGGGCACGTCGGCCAACCGCTCCACTGCCGTGGCGGACCACCTGGGCCAGCGCGGCGCGGCCTTCGGCATTCCCAACGAGCAGGTGGATGGCATGGATGTGCGCGCCGTACGTGACGCGGCCGACCGCGCCATCGCCCATTGCCGGGCGGGCGAGGGGCCCTACATCCTCGAGATGATGACCTACCGCTACCGCGGCCACTCCATGTCCGACCCTGCCAAGTACCGCTCCAAGGAAGAAGTGCAGAAGATGCGCGAGGAGCATGATCCGATCGAACAGGTGAAGGCCCGCATCCTGAACGGCAAGCTCGCCAGCGAGGATGATCTGAAGAAGATCGACTCCGAGATCCGCGCTATCGTGACAGAGGCCGCGGAATTTGCCCAGAACGACCCCGAGCCGGATGCATCCGAACTCTACACCGACATCTATGTGAACAGCTGAGCTTCGGGAGACAGACATGCCATCGATCCTCATGCCCGCCCTCTCGCCCACCATGGAGGAGGGAAAGCTCGCCAAGTGGCTCAAGAATGTCGGCGACATGGTGAAGGCCGGCGACGTGATCGCCGAAATCGAGACCGACAAGGCCACCATGGAAATCGAAGCGGTGGATGAAGGGCCGCTCTCCGCGATCCTGATCCCGGCCGGCACCGAAAACGTGAAGGTGAATACCCCCATCGCGGTGATCGGCGAGGCCGATGCGGCACCCGCGCCCAAGGCCGCCGCACCGGCGGCGGAAGCCCCCGTGCCGGCTGTCGCCGCCGCACCTGCCATCATCGCGCCGAAGCCTGACGCATCGCCGGAGATTCCGGCCGGTACCGAGATGGAAATGATGACGGTGCGCGAGGCGATCCGGGCCGCCATGTCGGAGGAAATGCGCCGCGACCCGGACGTGTTCCTGATGGGCGAAGAGGTGGGCCAGTACCAGGGTGCCTACAAGATTTCGCAAGGCATGCTGGATGAATTCGGAGCGAAGCGGGTGATCGACACGCCGATCACCGAGCATGGATTCACCGGCCTTGCCGTTGGCGCGGCCTTTGCCGGCCTCAAGCCCATCGTCGAGTTCATGACCTTCAACTTTGCCATGCAGGCGATTGACCAGATCATCAACTCCGCGGCCAAGACGCTCTACATGTCGGGCGGGCAGATGGGCTGTTCCATCGTCTTCCGTGGCGCCAGCGGTGCCGCGGCGCGCGTTGCGGCCCAGCACAGCCAGGACTATGCCGCCTGGTATGGCCATATCCCCGGCCTGAAAGTGGTGATGCCCTATACGGCGGCCGATGCAAAGGGCCTGATGAAGGCCGCGATCCGCGACCCGAACCCTGTCGTGTTCCTCGAGAACGAGATCCTCTATGGCAAGAGCTTCGAGGTGCCGAAGCTCGAGGATTGGGTGGTGCCGATCGGCAAGGCCCGCATCGCAAGGGCTGGCCATCACGTCACGATCGTGTCCTTCGGAATCGGCATGACATTGGCCATGGCGGCGGCGGAGAAGCTGGCGGCCGAGGGTATCGAGGCCGAGGTCATCGACCTCCGCACCATCCGCCCCATGGACCTCGAGACCGTGCTGGAAAGCGTCCGGAAGACCAACCGCTGCGTCTGTGTGGAGGAAGGCTTCCCGCAATTTTCGGTGACGAGCGAAATCGCTGCCCAGGTGATGACGCATGCTTTCGATTACCTCGACGCGCCCGTCGCACGCGTCGCCGGCAAGGATGTTCCGATGCCTTATGCGGCTAATCTCGAAAAACTGGCGCTGCCCAATGCCGATGAGGTGGTCGCCGCAGCAAAGGCTGTTCTCTATGTCTGAACACGATCATCACCACCACAATCACCATGGCGAAATCCACCCCCACCAGCTGGAGCCGCCGCATGAGGTGTTCCATGATCCAAAGGCGGGTGAAGTGGCACGCGCCTGGATCAGCAACGGCGGGCTGAGCCTTTCGCTCCATGCCATGGCTTTCGGCAAGGCCGAGGTCTGGGGTCATGTGCTGGCCGGCATGGCGCAGCAGGTGGCGGCCGCCTGCGCCGAAATGGGGCATGGCAATGCGGCGGATAACTTCGCCGCGATCCGCAAGGTGCTGAACGAGGACCTGAACAAGGTCGCCGCACAGCTCTCGCCGCTGGCCAACAAGTCCTGATATCTGCCGGGGCGGTGATCCGCCCCGGTTTTCACATTCGCGCCGAATGGGGGAAGTTCCACGATGCCTGTGAATGTCCTGATGCCCGCCCTGTCTCCCACCATGGAGAAGGGCAAACTTGCCAAGTGGCTGAAAAAGGAAGGTGATACGGTCAAGTCCGGCGACGTGCTGGCCGAGATCGAAACCGACAAGGCCACCATGGAGGTTGAAGCGGTGGACGAAGGCACCATCGGCAAATTGCTGGTGGCAGCCGGCACAGAGGATGTGGCGGTGAACACGCCGATCGCGGTGATCCTCGGCGAGGGCGAAAAGCTGGGCGATGCCCCCGCTGCAACGCCCAAGGCAACTGCTGCTGCTCCGGCACCGGCTCCGGTTGCGGCGGCCCCGGCCGCGTCTCCTCCACCTGAAACTGCCGCCGTGGCGACCAAAGCTGAAGGCGGCCGCATCTTCGCGTCGCCGCTGGCCCGCCGCGTGGCAAAGCAGAAGGGCATCGACGTTGCGGCATTGCTGGGCTCCGGCCCGCATGGCCGCATCGTGCTGAAGGATGTCGAGAACGCCAAACCCAGCGCGACGCCCACCGCTGCCGCCGCCAGGGCCCCGGCCTTCGCGCCGCCGCCGTCCGACGAGGCCGTTCTCAAACTGTTTGCCGAGGGCAGCTATGAACTCGTGCCGCATGATTCCATGCGCAAGGTCATTGCCCGCCGCCTGACGGAATCGAAGCAGACCATTCCGCATTTCTATGTGTCGGTGGATGTGACCATCGACCACCTTCTTGATGTGCGCGAGCGCCTGAACCTGCAGGCGCCGAAGGACAAGGAAGGCAAGCCCCTCTGGAAGATTTCGGTCAATGACTTCATCATCAAGGCCATGGCCATGGCGCTCATCAAGGTGCCGGATGCCAATGTCTCATGGACCGAGAGCGCCATGGTGAAGCACAAGCACGCCGACATTGGCGTTGCCGTGTCGATCCCCGGCGGCCTCATCACGCCGGTGGTGCGCATGGCCGACACCAAGGGCCTCGCCCAGATCTCGGCCGAGATGAAGGATTACGCGGCCCGCGCCCGGAACAGAAAGTTGAAGCCCGAGGAGTATACCGGCGGCTCGGCGGCGATTTCCAACATGGGCATGATGAATGTTAAGAATTTCGCGGCGATCGTGAACCCGCCGCATGCCTCGATCCTCGCCATCGGCTCAGGGGAACGCCGGCCCGTGGTACGCGGCA
>JBIIGF010000036.1:0-8971 GCA_044236665.1 Aestuariivirga sp.
TGCCGAAGCCACCGTCGGCGCGCTCACGCTGATCGGCGAAAAGGTTCCGTCCTATGTGGTTGTGCCCCCGCTCAAGGTGACGCGCAAGACGCTGCCGGAATCCTACAAGACGATCTACCGGATCGACCTGCCTGCCGATATGAGCCAGGCGCTGAGCCAGTAACCACCGAAGGCCGGGCGCGGCTGTCGCCGCGCCCATCTCCATCTCGCAACCATCGGGGTTTCGCCATGCCGTTTGTTCCCTTTCTGGAAATGACCGACATACGGAAAAGCTTCGGCAGCATTCCGGTGCTCCGCAATGTGTCGTTCAGCCTGGCGCGGGGCGAAGTGCATGCCCTCATGGGCGGCAACGGTGCAGGCAAGTCGACACTCATGAAAATCCTGACCGGCGTCTACAAGAGGGACAGCGGTTCCGTCCGTATCGATGGCCAGGAGGTTGACCTGCATGACGCAAGCTCCGCAGAACGGGCGGGGATTGCCATGATCTTCCAGGAATTCTCCTTGATCCCCACCCTGACGGTGGCACAGAACATCTTCCTCCGGCGTGAACCGCGCATTGCCGGAACGCCCTTTATCAACAATGCGGAGATGGTGCGCCGCTCGCGCGCCCTGCTCGAGGAGCTTGGCGTCGACATTGATCCTGAAACGCCAACCGGCGCGCTGAGCGTCGGCTACATGCAGATCGTCGAGATCGCCAAGGCACTCTCCAAGAATGCCCGTATCCTCGTCATGGATGAACCGACGTCCTCGCTCTCCGAGAGCGAGACAGAAGCCCTGTTCCATCTCGTCCACCGCCTGAAGCAGAGTGGCATATCGATCGTCTATATCTCCCACCGCATGGCCGAGATCCTGACGATCTGCGACCGCGTGACGGTGATGCGTGATGGCGAGACTGTGATGACGCAGGAGTGTGCCGGGCTCACCGTGGATCAGATTGTCGAAGCCATGCTCGGAGTTGGCAACACGGCCTCATTCGTCTGGCAGGACCGCGGAGACCGGTCTGACGCGCCGGCGCTTCTCAAGGTCCGTGGCTTGAAGCTGCCGCCCCGCGTCAATGATGTGAGTTTCGAGATCCGCCCCGGTGAGATCGTCGGTCTCGCAGGGTTGATGGGCTCCGGTCGCACCGAGATCGCCGAGGCCATCTTTGGCCGCCGCACCGCAGCGGCAGGCACCATAATCTTCGATGGAAAACCGGTTCAGGGTCAGGCCGACGCCATTGGCCGCGGCATTGCGCTGGTGCCTGAAGACCGCCGCAAGATGGGACTCGTGCTTGATCATTCGGTTCGCGACAACATTCTTCTGCCCAACCTCCAGCGCTTCACCCGGCATTTTTTCGTACAGGATTCAGATGCGTTCCGAACCGTTCAGTCGACGATCCGCAGCCTATCGATCAAGACCGACAGCCCCGAGAAGCTGTCGCGGCTTCTCTCCGGCGGCAACCAGCAGAAGATTGTCATCGGCAAGTGGTTGGCTCGTACGCCCCGCCTGCTCATTCTCGATGAGCCGACCATCGGCGTCGACATCGGCGCCAAGTCCGAAATCGTAGAAACGGTACGTGCCATGGCCGATTCAGGCATGGCCGTGCTGCTGATTTCCTCCGAACTCGAGGAGATCATGGCGATCAGCGACCGCATTCTCGTGCTTCACAATGGCCGTATTGCCCAGGAAATGAACCGCCGCGATGTGGCGTCAGAGGAGGAGTTGCACAATGCGATCCAAGGTCACCGCATCCATGAGGCCGCCCATGTCCCTGCCTGAGTTCAAGCCGAGGATCCAGTGGCAGAACTATGTGGTCTATATCTTCTTCGCGCTGGTTCTGGTGTTCTTCGGCATCACCATCGGCGACAGCGGCTTTCTGAGCATCACCAACCTGTTCAACATCGCCCGAACCACTGCGATGATCACCGTCATCGCGGTTGCCATGACCTTCGTCATATCGGCAGGTGAACTTGATCTGTCGGTGGGCTCCACCGCTGCGCTCGCTGCGCTGACCGGCGCTCTCGCCATGCAGGCCGGCCTGCCCTGGCCTGCTGCGGTGCTGATTGCCATTGCCTCGGGCCTGGGCGTTGGAATGCTGAACGGCTTCTTCGTGACCGTGATCAATATTCCCTCCTTCCTTGTGACACTCGGCATGATGCAGTTCATCCGTGGTCTGGACATGCGGATCACCTATACCAATCCAGTGCCGATCTCGGACAAGACCTTCAATGCGATTTTCGGTTCGGGCTATCTGTTCGGCGTGCCGTCGCTGCTCATCTGGTCCGTCGTTATCGCGCTCATCGGCCATATCGTGCTGAAGTATACCCGCTTTGGCCGTGAGATCCTCGCCACGGGCGGCAACCGCCTCGCTGCTGAGTACTCGGGTGTCAAGACCCGGCGCGTGAAGTTCGCGGCTTTCCTCCTCTCCGGAGCCGCAGCAGCGCTCGCCGGGCTGCTGTACTCTGGCATGATGCAGACGGCGCGTTTCAATTTCGGTGAAGGCGCGGAGCTGATGGCCATTGCCGCCGTCATTCTGGGTGGAACAAGCCTGTTCGGCGGCAAGGGTACCATCCTCGGCACTTTCGCGGGCTCCTTGCTGATCGGCACGATCAATAATGGTCTCATCATCATGGGCCTTGATGTGAGCGAGCAGATGATGGTGGCGGGCGGCATCATTATTCTCGCGGTGGCCTTCGGCAAGAAACCAGGCGCATAGGTTGCTGCTGGGCGCTCCAGTAACGCCGAATGTAAACAGGGACTGGCCGCGATGAACAGCTTCGATACCAGCGAACACATCAAGACTCGTATTGCCTGGCTCTATTATGTCGAGGGCAAGACGCAGGATGAGATCGTCGCACTTTCCGGCCTCAGCCGGTCCCGTGTGCTACGTATTCTGGCGGCCTCGCGGCGTGATGGAACGGTACAGATCCGTGTTGCCAACAATATCTCGAAGTGTGTGGAGTTGGAGCGGGCCCTCGAAGACCGCTGGCGGCTTTCCCGGGCCATCGTCATTCCTGAACCACAGGACCCCAGCCAGACCAGCGTGATCCTCGGTGCAGAACTTGGTGCCTACCTCTCGCAGTATCTCGCCAGCCATATCACGGTCGGTCTCGGCTGGGGTAACACGCTGAGCAAGGCGCTGCCCAGTATTGTACCGCGTCAGGCAGAGGGTATCCGGGTCCTGTCCCTGCTTGGTGGCCTCACCCGTGTGAGCAGTGTCAATCCGTCGGAATTCGCGTGGCGCGTCGCGGACCGCCTCGCTGCGGAATGTCACCTGATGACGGCGCCGGTCTTCGCCCCAAACCGTTCCACCCAGGAGGCGCTGCGCAACCATCCGGGTATAGCTGAAATCTATTCGCGTGCACGCATGCTTGATACCGCGATCGTGTCGGTTGGCGCATTGACGGGCAACTCGTTATTCTATGAGTATGGCCTGCTGAGCCGCGAGGAAATTGTATCGCTTGAGGCCGCCGGCGCCGTTGGTGACGTGCTGTGTCATTTCATCGATGCCGACGGCAACATCATCGACCATCCGGTGAATGAACGTGTGGTGGCTGTCGACCCACGCGGCCTGCGCGGTGCGCGCGAGGTGATCCTGGTGTCGGGTGGCTGGCACAAGCTCAAAGCCATTGGTGCGGCGATGCGGCTGCTTCAGCCCAGCGTGCTGATTGTCAATGAGCACGTTGCCGAACGGCTGGCGGCGCCGCAGTCCTAACGTGGCGGCGTTGTACCGCTGCCTTCATTGACCAGCCGTTCCCCGACCAATTCATCGGTGATGAGCACATGCGGCTTCAGCAGTCGCATGGCGCCGCGGATCACTTCGTATTTCTGCCAGCCACCGGATGCCAGAACCAGCTTGCGCGCGCCGCGCAGATCGCGTGGGTCGACGGCCACCACACGTTCATTCACCGGATGGTCGATGATGTTGCCGTCGGCATCAATGAAGCGGCAGAGCACATCGCCCACCGCACCGGCTGCCTGCAGGGCCGAGAGTTCGTCGCGCTCAAGCAGGAAATACTCCGAAACGGTGGAGAAGGGCGAAAGATCGCCTACGCTGAGGATCGCGAGGTCGAGGCGGGACGCACGGCGGAAGATTTCCTGAATGCCGGGATGCGAGAGCAGCGCCTCCCGCGTGCGTGCGTCTGGTGCGAAAACCGGCGCCGCCATCAGGTAGCACTCCGCGTTCAGCCGGTCAGCAAGGCGCCACGCGAACTCGGACGGATTGGCGCCGCTCACCCGCGTGAGGCCACCCAGCATGGACAATACGCTGATGCCGGTCTGGTCGCGGTATTCGATGCCTGGCAGGCTGGCGCTCAGCGTCTTGCCCCAGCCAAGGCCGATGGTGGCCTTCTCCGGAATGTTTTCGCTCAAATAACCGCCAAGCACGGAGCCGATGATATCCTGCGTCGCGCTTGCGTCCTGTGGCTTGGGGATGACAATGGCGCGTTCAAGCCCGTATCTGGTTTCGAGCGCGCGTTCGAGCGAAACGCAATAGCTGAGCTTGGTGGTGACTCTGATCTGCACCATGCCGCTTTGGCGTGAACTGGCCAGGATCCGGAGCACACGTGAGCGGCTGAGCCCCAGGGTTTTCGAAATCTCGTCCTGGGTCATGCCTTCCATGTAATAGAGCCAAGCCACCTTCGTCTTGAGGTCGTCGCTCACATCGGGTTGGTTTATGCGCTCCACGCCACCCTGCCTTGTTTGATCCTGTCCTGATCGTTGGATAAGTGTAGCAGCAGCCAGACCGATTTCGCCAGCCTAAAGGCACGTTTTGCAATGAAAAAGCCCCGGCTTGTGCCGGCGTCAGGGTTTTGTCCTTGCCGTCTTCATGAAGTTCAGTGTGTGTTCGAATGACTGGACGCCGGCCTGCGAACCAAGCCCTGTTGCGTTGAGCGCGGAAGTCGCCTGCGCGAAGCGCACTGCCGTCTCCGGATCAAAGTCCTTCACCAGTGCCACGGCATAGCCCGCGTCGAAAGCATCGCCACAGCCGCAGGTGCACTTCACCTCGATGTCGAAGGCAGGAATGCGGAAACGCGTGCCGTCCGTGTGGCTGTAATAGGCGCCATCGCCGCCGAGCGTGAAGACGCAACAGGCCACGCCCCGGTCGTGGAAGAACTTGGTGCAATCAATAAGATCTTCGAGGCCTGAGAGTGCACGCGCCTCCTCGATCGACGGCATGAAATAATCGGTGTAAGGAAGAACCGCCGCAACATCTGGCAGGTCTCCGGCAGAGCCAGCGAAGATATCGACGGTCGTGATGCAGCCATTGGCTTTTGCGTAGCGCATCAGGTTGGCGTTTGCCTCGCCGTCCATGGCGTCCATCAGGCCGACGCCGCCGAGGTGGAACACCTTGGCATCGGTGACGCGCGCGAATTCGGTCGGGGGTACGGTGAAGTTGCCCGTGGCGCCTTTCATGTGAAGCGCGGGGCGTGAACCATCAGCCCGGGTGGTGACGATCGAAGAAGATGTCTTCCATCCTGGCCTGCGCTGCATCATCCCCACATCGACGTTGAAATCGCGCAGGCGCTGCAGAACCCAATCTCCCATCAGGTCTTGGCCAAGCCCGCCGACTGCCTGGGTCCGGAGGCCCATCTTGGCCGCGGCAATGGCTGCAACCCCGGCGGCACCTGAAACAGCAAGCGTGATCTCGTCGATCATGTAACAGCCGCCACCTGGCGGCACGGCGGTAAAGGGCCAGCCCAGGCAATCAAAGGTGATAAATCCCATTGATGTGTAATCGAAGTTTTTGGCGGCCATCATCAAATCCCCAGCCGGACATTTTGGGTTTTTTTATACCGAATGTTCAACTTCGTCCAGACAAAAGTGCTGGAACTTGTCCGCTTAATGGATCTGTCGGAGGACTCAATTTCATTCGGCTTCATTCAGGTCAGGAAGTGGTGTTCTCAATGATTTCAGGATACCTACGAAAAACAACGACTTACAATAATACTGTTCGAGAGACTCAAAACAGCGATCGAACATATTGACATTTACAAAGATAAATGTTCAATATCACTCAGCAAACATGGATGTTGGTTTGCATCAGGAAGGTACGCCGTGAGGGCTGGTGTTCTGAAGACCGTCAACAAGGTCAGTTTCATGACCGTCGCCGATCCGGTTCTTCAGCCGGGCGATATGCTGTTGAAGGTCAGGGCAGCCACGATCTGCGGAACCGACATCCGGATCCTGCGCGGGCAGAAGACTGCCGGAGTCCGCTATCCCTCCATCCTCGGGCATGAATTCTCAGGCGAGATCATCGATACGGGTGGCCATGGTACGTTCACCATTGGACAGAGAGCCGGCATCTGCCCGCAAATTGCCTGCGGTCATTGTTCGTATTGTCTGCGCGGTGCAGAAAACCTCTGCCGCAATCTGGCCGCCGTCGGCTACGAAATCGATGGTGCCTTCGCCGACTATGTGCGGATACCGGCACGCGGCGTTCTGGCCGGCAATGTCTTCATTCTCCCGGACGGCCTCAGCTTTGAAGCTGCAGCACTCGCGGAGCCCCTCGCCTGTGTCATGAATGGGCAGGATCTCGCCGGTGTCAGGATGGGTGACAGCATCGTTATTCTCGGTGCGGGCCCTATCGGCCTTCTCCACGTGAAACTGGCGCGGTGCTCCGGCGCGCGCTGCATCATCATCAGCGAGCCCAACGCCATCCGCCGCCAAGCCGCACTCGCGGCTGGCGCCGACATGGTGGTCGATCCTGCAGTCGATGATCTGTCGGATATCGTCCGTGACCAAACCGGCGGGCTCGGCGCTGATGTCGCCATCTGTGCGGTCGGTGTTCCATCGCTCGCCAATGACGCCATCCGCCTCGTGCGCAAGCGTGGCAGGGTGAGCCTGTTTGCCGGCTTTCCCCGCGAGACCCTTGCCGATCTCGATGTGAACGCCATCCATTACGGTGAACTGACGGTGACTGGCGCTTTCGGCCTTACCCGGCTGCAGTTCGACAACGCCCTCAAGCTCATCGCCTCCGGAGACCTGAAGGTCGACCCGCTGATCACCCACCGCTTTGGCCTTCCGGATATAGAGACCGCGCTTGAAGTTGCCGAACAAGGTTCCGCCATCAAAGTGGCCATCATCTGAACATGGCCGAAGCAATGACACCAACCCAGACAAGCGGATCCCTGAAGCCCCACTACCCGGTGCTCATCATCGGCGCGGGGATCAATGGCTGCGGCACCTTCCGTGATCTCTCGCTGCAGGGCATCGATTGCCTGCTGATCGACCGCGGCGATATCTGTGAAGGTGCGAGTGCGGCTCCTTCGCGTCTCATTCACGGCGGCATCAAATATCTCGAGACCGGCGAATTCCGGCTTGTCCGGGAATCGGCGATGGAACGCAACCGCCTGCTGCGCAACGCACCCCATTATGTAAAGCCGCTTGAAACAGTGCTGCCGGTCGATTCATGGTTCGGTGGCATGTTCCCGTCCATGCTGCGCTTCCTTGGCTTCAAGACGAAGCTGCTGAACCGTGGTGCGATCATCTGCGAAGCAGGGCTCCGCATCTACGACATCTATAACCGCAAGATCCGAGCCCTGCCGGATCATCGCTTCCTCACCGGCGCCCGACTGCGTGAGGCCTATGCCGATTTCAACTCGAAGATCATCGCCGCCGGCGTCTATTTTGAAGGCCGTGTCACTCATGCCGAACGGCTAGGCCTGGAACTGGTCATCGATGGCCTTGCCGCAAATCCGGGTTCAGCGCTCCGCACCTATGCGCGCGTCACAGCCGCTTCGCAACCAGGGAGCCTGCGTATTACCGGTCAGTCCTCCGGTACGACCGCCGAGGTGACGGCAGATATCATCATCAACGCAGCAGGCCCTTGGATCGATGACGTCAATGCCGCCCTTGGTATCGCATCGCACCATATCGGTGGTTCGAGGGGTTCGCATCTGATCGTCCGCAACGGGCAACTTCATGATGCCCTGAAGGGTCGCATGATTTACTTTGGCATGGCCGATGGGCGGATCAACCTTGCCTATCCCTTTTTCGGCAACGTGCTGGTCGGATCAACCGACATTCCCGTCAGCGACCCGGATAACGCCACCTGCAGCCCTGAAGAACTGGACTATCTGCTGGCCAGTATTTCCGAAATCTTCCCCGGTATCCGGGTAACCCAAGATCAGGTGCTTCTCACCTATTGCGGTGTGCGCCCGCTGCCGCGCAGCGAGGGTAGCGACATCGGTGCGGTGAGCCGCGACCACGCCATCGCCAAGGACCTGCTGCCGGATCGGAATGTTCCGGTCCTGTCGCTCATCGGCGGAAAGTGGACAACGTTCCGCGCCTTCGCGGCCGAGGCCGCCGATCGTGTCCTCGCGCATCTGGGCCAGCCCCGCCGGGCCCAGACCGAAGACCTCCCGATTGGTGGCGGCAAGGACTATCCCGCCGATCCCACTTTGCATAATGCCTGGATCATGCGCCTGTCCGGTGCATATGGACTGCCACTCAGCCGCGCTGAAACGCTGCTCACCCGCTACGGGACGCGGGCAGAAGACATCGCCCGCTTCATCGCAGCGCAAGCCGACAGCGCCCTTGTCACGCTGCCTGACTACTCGGTGCGTGAAATCGGCTACCTTGCCGCTGCCGAAAATGTCCAACATCTCGCCGACATTCTGTTCCGGCGGACATCCATTGCGATGGAAGGCCGTCTGACGGCGGAAGTCATTGAAGAAGTTGCCGGCATCGCCGCGCCCTCCCTCGGCTGGGACGCCGAACGGAGGAACGCCGAAGCCTGCCATTGCCACTCTGAATTCATACGGCGACTACCAGCCTCTTCTACCTACCGGAAAGTCGCATGACAAAGCCCATGACCCAGGAGAAGATGATGCCGATCAACATTTCCCCAACCGGGCTTGCCCGCGACCTCCAGGTCCGCGCCGACAGCGGCAAGCCGATTCGCATCGGCCTTGTGGGGTCAGGCGAAATGGGAACCGACATCGTTACCCGCGTTGCCCATATGCCGGGCATCGAAATCGGGGCGATCTCG
>JBIIGF010000037.1:0-8805 GCA_044236665.1 Aestuariivirga sp.
GATGTCGCGCCCTTCAACATCCTTGAAGTGCGTCAGGCCATCAAGTGGGCGATCAACCGTCAGGAACTGGTGGACAAGATCCTCTACGGCTACGGGTCTCCCGGCAATGACAACATGCTGGCCCAGTCGCTCAAGTATGCGATCCAGCCCGAGCCGGTCTACAACTATGACCCGGAGAAGGCCAAGTCGCTGCTCAAGAAGGCCGGCATGGAAAACCTCAAGGTCGATCTCTCGGCGTCCGACGCAGCCTTCCCGGGCGGTGTGGACGCAGCCGTGCTGATGGCCGAACAGGCCAAGGCCGCCGGTATCGAAATCAACGTCGTGCGCGAGCCGAACGACAGCTACTGGGACAACGTCTGGATCAAGAAGCCCTGGTGCCAGTGCTATTGGGGTGGCCGTCCGACGGCGGATGCCTTCCTGTCGATCTCCATGGCGGCGGATGCTGCCTGGAACGACACGCGCTGGAAGAACCCGCGCTTCAACGAGCTGCTCGTGGCAGCCCGTGCGGAGACGGACGAAGCCAAGCGCCAGGCCATGTATGCCGAGTGTCAGCAGCTGATGCATGACGACGGCGGCCAGATTGTGCTGATGTTCAACAACTACGTCGGCGCACTGTCCAGCAAGATCGGCCATGGCGAGTACAACACCGACTTCGACCACGATGGCGGCTTCATGTACGAGCGCTGGTGGATGGCATAATCCACGTCGTTGCTGGATGATTTGTAATCCGGAGGCCCCGTCAAGCTGATTGACGGGGCCTTTTTGTCATGAGAACGTCAATCGATACCGGGGGAGATAACCCCGGCCAGAGGGAGAGGAAAGACCCATGAATGATATGACTGACAAGTTGAACAATGCCCTGAAGCAGGCCGTCCGTGGCCGCCTCAGCCGGCGCGAATTCACCCAGTTGGCGCTGGCTTCCGGCGTCAGCCTGGCGGCTGCCAACAGCATGTTCAGCAAGGCCTATGCCGATGAGCCCAAGAAGGGCGGCAATCTCAAGATCGGCGTCGGCCATGGCGCCACCACCGACTCGATGGACCCCGGCACCTATCCCGACCAGTTCACCGGAACTGCGCTGTGGGGCACGCTCTCCAACAGCCTGACCGAAATCGATGCCGACGGCAACGTGGTGGGCGATATCGCCGAGAGCTTCGAATCCTCCGACGGCGCCAAGAAGTGGGTGTTCAAGCTGCGCAACGGCGTCACCTTCCACAATGGCAAGACCGTGACCGCCGACGACGTGGTGGCCTCGCTGATGCATCACCGCGGTGAGGACTCCAAGTCCGCCGCCAAGTCGCTGCTGAAGGAAATCGTCACGCTCAAGGCCGATGGCGCGAATACCGTTGTGTTCGAACTGTCGGGCGGCAATGCCGACTTCCCCTATACCGTGTCCGACTATCACATGCCGATCATGCCGAAGAAAGATGATGGCTCGGTGGACTGGGAATCCGGCATTCGCACCGGCGCCTACAAGCTCGAGAAGTTCCAGCCCGGCGTGCAGGCCTCCTTCACCAAGAACGAGAACTACTACAAGCCCAACCGTGGCTGGTTCGACACAGTGCAGTTCCTGTCGATCAAGGACGTGGCCGCCCGCACCAATGCGCTGCTGTCGGGCGAGATCCACTACATGGATCGCTGCGACCTGAAGACCCTCGACATGCTGAAGTCGAACCCGGACATCACTGTTTCGGAAATCACCGGCTATGGCCACTACATCTATGTGATGAACGTCACCCAGAAGCCGTTCGACGATGTGAATGTCCGCACCGCGATCAAGTATTCGATCAACCGTGATGACGTACTTGAGAAGGTGTTCCTGGGCCATGGCACGGTCGGCAACGACAATCCGATCGCCCCCACGGTGAAGTTCGCCATCGATCCCCAGCCGCGCCACAGCTACAATCCGGACAAGGCCAAGGAATATCTGAAGAAGGCGGGCCTCGACAGCCTCTCCTTCGACCTTTCGGTGGCCGATGCCGCCTTTGCCGGCGCGGTCGATTCGGCGATCCTGTGGAAGGAACACGCCAAGGCCTGCAACATCGACATCAACGTCATCCGCGAGCCGGACGACAGCTACTGGGACAATGTCTGGCTCAAGAAGCCCTTCGTCGCCTCCTACTGGAGCGGCCGCCCGACGGTCGACTGGATGATGACCACCGCCTATGCGGCGGACGCGGCGTGGAACGACACCTTCTGGAAGAACCCACGCTTCAACGAGCTGCTCGTTGCCGCCCGTTCGGAAACGGACGAGGCCAAGCGTGCGGCCATGTATGCCGAAATGCAGCAGATCCTGCATGACGATGGCGGGCTGGTGAACATCCTCTTCAACTCTTACGTCGAGGCACACGTCAAGAACCTCGGCCACGGCAAGGTGGCAGCCAACTGGCAGCTCGACGGCATGCGCATCGCCGAGCGCTGGTGGTTCACCTGATCTGGCGGAAACAGCCCACGAAGTGCCGGGGGCCGGACTGCGCCAGTGCAGTCCGGCCCCTATCATTTTTCCTGTAGCGGGCCGTCCGGTTCTGCTATGATCAAAAAAAGAGCCCGACAAAAGAGGCTCAGGGGAGAGGCATGCATCCGGTTCTGAAAACCGTACTGCAGCGCTTGGGACTTGGCTTGCTGACGCTGTTCGTTGTGTCGGTCGTGATCTTCTCGTCCCTCGAATTGCTGCCTGGTGGCTTTGCCGAGAACATTCTCGGCCAAGGCGCCACACCTGAAACCGTGGCCGCGTTCAACCGCCAGATCGGCTTGGACCGCCCGGCCTACATCCGGTATTTCGAGTGGATCGGCGGCGTCCTGCGCGGTGATTTCGGCTATTCCTATGCCGGTGCGGGTGGTTCCATCCGGCGCAGCGTGTCGGAACTGATCGCGCCCCGCCTTTACAATACCTTCTTCCTCGCCATCATGACGGCCATCGTGGCCGTGCCGCTGTCGCTTCTCCTCGGCGTGCTGGCAGCACTCTACCGCAACAGCTGGTATGACCGCGTCGTCAACTCGGTGACGCTGACGACCATCGCCACGCCGGAGTTCTTCATCGCCTACCTCCTGATGTTCTTCTTCGCGATCAAGAACAAGTGGTTCTATTCCTTGTCGACCGTGTCCGACTCGACGACCTTGATCGAGCATATCTACCGCGCCGGGCTACCCGCGATCACGCTCACGCTGGTGATCGTTGCGCACATGATGCGCATGACGCGCGCCGCACTCATCAACCTGCTGGCCAGCCCTTACATGGAAATGGTGCAGCTCAAAGGCGTGCCCCGCCGCGAGGCCATCATCAAGCATGCGCTGCCCAACGCCTGGGCGCCCATCGCCACCGTCATCGCCTTCAACCTCGCCTATCTCGTGGTCGGCGTGGTGGTGGTCGAGGTGGTGTTCGTCTATCCCGGCATTGGCCAGTTGATGGTCGATTCCGTTTCCAGCCGTGACATGCCCGTCGTCCAGGCCTGCGCGCTCATTTTCGCGGCGACCTATATCCTGCTGAACCTTCTGGCGGATATCATCTCCATCATCACCAATCCACGCCTGCTGCACCCCAAATGACCGCGCAAGCCCAAAACATCCGTTCCGTCCGTGCCCGGCGCAGCTTCTGGCAGAATGCGCGGCGCACGCTTGCCTCCGCGCCGTTCAGCGCCTGGTTCGGCATGATCGTGATCCTGATCTATGTGATCGCTGCCGTGTTTGCCCCATGGATCGCGCCCTATGGCGAATCCGATGTGGTGGGCAAGGCCTATCAGCCGGCAGGCGGCGAATTCTGGCTCGGCACCGACCAGATCGGCCGCGACCTGTTCTCGCGCCTCATCTACGGCGCGCGCAACACCATTGGCATCGCCTTCGTCACCACCATGCTGTCCTTCGCCATCGGCGGCACGCTGGGCGTACTCACCGCGTTGCGGCGGGGCTGGCTCGATCAGGCGATTTCCCGCGTGGTGGATGCCTTCCTCGCCATTCCGGTTCTCATCTTCGCGCTCATGCTTCTTGCCGTCTTTGGCAAGAGCATCGTCAACCTCGTCCTGATCCTGGCGCTGCTCGACTCGACGCGCGTCTTCCGCCTCGCGCGCGCCACCGCGCTGAACGTGGTGGTGATGGATTATGTCGAGGCAGCAAAACTGCGCGGCGAAAGCATGGGCTGGATCATCTTCAAGGAAGTCCTGCCCAATATCCTGCCACCGCTCATCACTGAGTTCGGCCTGAGGTTCTGCTTTGTGTTCCTCACCATCGCCGCGCTGTCCTTCCTCGGCGTCGGCATCCAGCCGCCCACCGCGGACTGGGGATCGATGGTGGCCGAAAGCAAGACGCTCATCACCTTCCCGGTGCGCAACTTCCCCTGGATACCCGCACCCTTCTATCCGGCCATCGCCATCGCAGTTCTCACGGTTGCCATCAATTTCGTGGTCGACTGGTTCCTTCACAAGACGAGCGGGCTCCGCGATGAAAAGTGACAAGCAGCGCGTGAAGGGCGAGACCCTTCTGGAAATCCGCGGCCTCAAGATCGAGGGCAATTCGGATGGCGTGTGGCATCCCATCGTCAAGGGTGTCGACCTGTCGCTGAAGCGTGGCGAGGTGCTGGGCCTGATCGGTGAATCAGGTGCGGGCAAGTCAACGATCGGGCTCGCCGCCATGGGGTTCGCGCGGCCTGGCTGCCGGATCATCGACGGCACGATCCTGTTCGACGGCATCGATCTGCGCGCTGCGAGTGAGGTTGAAAAGCGCAAGCTCTGGGGCGCGCGCATCGCTTATGTGGCGCAAAGTGCCGCCGCCGCCTTCAACCCCGCTCACAAGCTGATCGACCAGACCGTCGAGACGGCGGTGCGCAGCGGCCTCATGGACCGCGCCAAGGCAGAGGCTGATGCGGTGGACCTTTACCGCCGCCTGCAGTTGCCGCACCCTGAAACCATCGGGCTTCGCTACCCGCACCAGGTGTCGGGCGGCCAGCTGCAGCGCGCCATGACCGCGATGGCCATGTCCTGCCGGCCCGACCTCATCATCTTCGATGAGCCGACAACCGCCCTTGACGTGACAACGCAGGTGGAGGTGCTGGCCGCCATGCGGAACATCGTTGAGGAGTTCCACACCGCGGCGATCTACATCACCCATGATCTGGCGGTGGTGGCCCAGATGGCCGACCGCATCATGGTGCTGCGCCACGGCCTCGAAGTGGAGGAGGCCCCCACCCGCGAGATGTTGGCGGAACCCAAGATGGACTACACCAAGACGCTCTGGGCGGTGCGAAAGCTCGCCAAGGAGGAATCGATCAGCGATGACATCACGCTGCGCATCCAGAATGTGGATGCCAGCTATTCCGGCGTCGTCAAGGTGCTCGACAATGTGTCGGTGAAGCTGCCGCGCGGCCGCACCGTCGCGGTCGTGGGCGAGTCGGGTTCAGGCAAGTCCACGCTGGCGCGTGCCATTACCGGGCTGCTGCCACCCTCGAGGGGCGTCATCAGCTTCAACGACAAGCCGTTGCCCGCCAAGCTCAAGGACCGCGACAAGGATACGCTTCGCCGCATCCAGATGATCTACCAGTCGGCTGACACCTCGCTCAATCCGCGCCAGACGATTCGCGACATCATCGGCCGGCCGATCGAGTTCTACCATGGCATCTCGGGTGCCGCGCGTGACCGGCGCGTGGCGGAACTGCTCGACTCGATCGAACTCAACGAAAGCTACATCGACCGCCTGCCCACCGAATTGTCGGGCGGCCAGAAGCAGCGCATCTCGATTGCCCGCGCGCTTGCCGCAGAGCCCGACATCATCATCTGCGATGAGGTCACCTCGGCGCTCGACCAGATCGTGCAGGAGGAAATCCTCACCCTGCTGATGAAACTGCAGAAGGACACCAACGTGTCCTATCTCTTCATCACCCACGACATCGCCACGGTGCGGGCGATCTCGGACGAGATCGTCGTCATGCATCAGGGCAAGGTGGTGCAGCAGGGTCCGAAGACGCAGGTGCTGAACCCGCCTTATCCCGCCTATACCGAACTTCTGCTGTCCTCCGTGCCGCAGATGGACCCGGACTGGCTGACCAATCTGCTGGCCGAGCGCGCCCGGGCCAAGGCCTGAGGCCCGCCGCTTGACGGCGGGAAGGCGCCTCTGCGAAGAGACATCTTTCCGGCCAAGAGGATTGCATACCGCCGTGCCTGTTCACTCCCGCAAGACCATCGGCAGCCATCGTGTCATCGAATCGGGCGCGGGGGAGGCGCTGGTGTTCCTCCATGGCGAAGGCCGGACGGCCGATGCCTGGGCCGCACAGATCGAGGCCTTTTCCGCCACCCACCGTGTGATCGCGCCGGATCTTGAAGCGCCGGGTGCCGCCGCGTTGCGCCAGCTCTTCGATGATCTCGATATCGCCTCGGCCGATCTGGTTGGCGAGGGTGCCGGCGGCCTTGCGGCGCTGGCCTTCGCCCGCGAACACCCGCACCGGGTCCGGCGGCTTGGCGTTCTGAACGTGGAGGAACCCGGCGCTGAACCGCGTCTCTGCCCCGTGCTGTTCGCAGCCAGCGCCAGTGCGGATGATGCGACGGCCCATGTCCGCGCACTTCTTGGCCGACGGCTGAGCAGCTTCGACAACCGCGACCTTCGCCAGGCCTTCGGCAGCTTCATGACGGGTGTCACCATCGTCACCACCTGCGGCGTCGATGGCACCCCGCGCGGTTTCACCGCCAACAGCTTCACCTCCGTGTCGCTTGAACCACCGCTGCTCATGGTCTGCATCGGCAAGCAGGCGGCGAGCCTCGATGTGTTCCGCAAGGCCCCGGGCTTCGCCGTCAACATCCTCTCGGAAGCGCAGAAGGAAACCTCGGTTCTCTTTGCCTCCAAGCGGCCGGACAAGTTCGCGGCCACCAGCTGGCGGGCAGGCCCACATGGCAACCCGCTGATCGAAGGCTCGGCCGCATGGTTCGATTGCGCCCGCTACCAGCTGATCGATGCGGGCGATCACATCATCCTGATGGGTCACATCCAGGCCTTCTCCTATTCGGACAGCAATCCGCTGGGCTATGCGCGGGGCCATTACATCACGCTTGGTCTCGAGCAGGCGGCTGTGAACGCCGCCTCCTCGGCCAGCCGCACCGTGGTGGGCGCCATTCTCGAAAACGACGGGCGGTTGGTGCTGCTTCCCGATCCCGCTCGGCCAAACGGCCTCTGCCTGCCGGAAGTCGGGCGCAGCGGGCACAGCGGCAGCGCCTCGCAGTTGCATGAGCACCTGCAGCGCGAAGGGCTGGAGGCGACGCTGGGCTTCCTCTTTGCGGTGTTCGAAAACCCCGGCCCGCGCGAGCAGTGCATCTATTACCGCGGAGAGGCACTGCTGCATGCCCGGGGCCGCACGGTGCTTGCCGATTTCGACGCCATACCATGGGACAGGCTGCCCGATGAGGCGACCCGCTCCATGCTGCGCCGCTACGCCGAGGAGCGCCGGATCGGCCGCTTCAAGGTCTATTCAGGCGATCACAGACAAGGTACCGTCAAGGCGGTGGACTGAGGCAGGAACAACAACGGGAATCCGTGGGAGGGCAGATGTATCTGGGTCTCGATTTCGGCACGTCGTCGGTCAAGGGCGTCCTGATTGACGCCAGCCAGAAGATCGTTGCAACCGCCAGCGCGCCGCTCAAGGTGTCGCGGCCCCAGCCGGGCTGGTCGGAACAGAACCCGGATGACTGGTGGAAGGCCTGCAACAAGGTTGTGAAGGAACTGGGCCGCATGAAGCCCAAGGCCATCGCGGCGGTCGACGGCATCGGCCTGTCCGGACAGCAGCATGGCGCCACACTTCTGGACAGGGAGGGCAAGCCGCTTCGCCCCTGCATCTTGTGGAACGATGCGCGCGCCTTCCGGGAATGCGACGACATCGAGGCGCGCGAACCCCGGGCGCGGTCTATTTCCGGCAATATTCCGCTTGCGGGCTTCACCGCGCCGAAGCTCGTGTGGGTGAAGAAGCATGAGCCCAAGATCTTCGCCAAGGTCGCAAAGGTGTTGTTGCCCAAGGACTATATCCGGCTCAGGATGACGGGTGACTATGCCTCCGACATGTCGGACTCCTCCGGCACCTACTGGCTGGATGTCGCCAAGCGCGACTGGTCGGAGAAACTGCTGGCCGCCACCGATATGCGGATCGACCAGATGCCGAAGCTTTACGAGGGCACCGAAGCGACCGGGCGGCTCACCCCCGCCGTGGCGCGGGCCTGGGGCATGCCCAAGCGCCCGGTGGTGGCGGGTGGCGGCGGCGACAATGCCGCGGCGGCCTGCGGCATCGGCGCGGTTACCGACAATGCGGCGCTGGTCTCGATCGGCACCTCGGGCGTCATGTTCGTGTCGAACGACAAGTTCCGCCCCAATGCCGGCCGCGCCGTGCACGCCTTCTGCCATGCCGTGCCCGACACCTGGCACCAGATGGGGGTGATCCTCTCCGCCGCCGCCAGTGTCGAATGGCTGTCGGGCATTCTGGGCCAGCCCACGCCCAAGCTCACCGCAGCGCTCGGAACCAAGCTTGAAGGGCCATCGCCGGCGCTCATGCTGCCCTATCTCTCGGGCGAGCGCACACCGGTGGCGGATGCGCAGGTGCGGGGCCTCATCATGGGCCTTGGCCACGAGGCCGACCACAAGACGTTGACCCATGCCGCACTTGATGCCGTGGCCTTCGCTTTCCGCGACTCGCTTGAGGCCCTCAAGGATGCGGGCACCGATGTGAAGCGCGTCACCGCGGTGGGTGGCGGCACCAAGTCGGAACTCTGGCTCAAGATCATCGCAACTGTTCTCGGCGTTCCGGTCGATCTTCCGGCCGCGGGCGATGTGGGCGGCGCGTTCGGC
>JBIIGF010000038.1:0-8781 GCA_044236665.1 Aestuariivirga sp.
CGCGGCGGGCAGGGGCAGCGTGTAGCCGTGGCGCGGCACGGGGGTGAAATTGCTGACCACCGCCACGCTGGGGCCCTCCCCGCCCGCATGGCGCGCCCAGGCGAAGACCGAATTCACATGGTCATCGGCAACCAGCCACGCGAAGCCCTCGGCCTCGCAATCGCGGGCGTGGAGCGCGGCATGGGCGCGGTAGCACCGGTTCAAATCCTTCACGAGGTCGTGGACGCCCCGGTGCGGGGCCTCCGCCAGCAGGTGCCAGTCGAGGCTGCGGCTCTCCGACCATTCGTTCCATGGCGCGAAGTCCTGGCCCATGAACAGCAGCTTCTTGCCGGGGTAACCCCACATGAAGGCATAATAGGCGCGGAGGGTCGCGAATTTCTGCCAGGCATCGCCCGCCATCTTTGCCAGCAGCGTGCCTTTGCCATGCACCACCTCGTCATGTGAGAGCGGCAGCACGAAGTTCTCCGAGAAGGCATAGAGCAGGCCGAAGGTCAATTCCGTGTGGTGGTGCCGGCGGTGGATGGGGTCGCGCTTCAGGTAACTCAGCGTGTCATGCATGAAGCCCATGTTCCACTTGAAGCCAAAGCCCAGCCCGCCCATCGATGTCGGTGCCGAGACGCCGGGGAATGCGGTGGATTCCTCGGCAATCGTCATGCGTCCCGGGTTCTGGCCATAGGCTTCGTGGTTGACGCGCTGCAGGAAGGCGATGGCTTCGAGATTTTCGCGGCCGCCGTGCCGGTTCGCAATCCACTCGCCTTCCTTCCGCGAGTAATCGAGATAGAGCATCGAGGCTACCGCATCGACGCGCAAGCCATCGGCGTGGTAGCGCTCCAGCCAGAACAGCGCATTGTTGAGGAGATAGGCCGCGACCTCGCGCCGCCCGAAATTGTAGATCGCCGTGTTCCAGTCCGGGTGGTAGCCCTGGCGCGGGTCTTCATGCTCATAAAGCGCCGTGCCGTCGAAGCGCGCGAGTCCGTGCTCATCGGTTGGGAAATGTGCGGGTACCCAATCGAGGATGACGCCGATCCCCGCCCGGTGCGCGCTGTCGATGAAGCGGGCGAATTGCGCTGGCGTGCCAAAGCGTGCGGTTGGTGCATAAAGCCCGGTCGGCTGATAGCCCCACGAGGGATCGAAGGGGTGCTCGCTCACCGGCAGCAGTTCGATATGCGTGTACCCCATCTCCAGCACATAGGGGATCAGCGTTTCGGCCAATTCGTCATAGCTCAGGAACTCACCGTTCTGCTTGCGCCGCCATGAGCCGAGATGCACTTCATAGATCGACATCGGCATGCGCCGCGCATCCTGGCCCTTGCGGGCGGCGAGATAGGCCTCATCGCGCCAGGTGAAATCATCGGTGCGCGCGATCCGTGAGGCGGTCTTTGGCCGCAGCTCTGCGGCGAAGCCGAAGGGATCGGCCTTGAGCGGAAGCAGTTGTCCCGCGCCATCGAGGAGTTCGAATTTATAGGCCTGCCCTTCCACTGCGCCCGGAATGAAGATTTCCCACACGCCGGTTGTGCTGCGCCTGCGCATCACGTGGCGGCGGCCATCCCAGCCGTTGAAATCGCCAACCACCGACACGCGCGCGGCATTGGGCGCCCAGACCGCGAACTGCACGCCGTCGAGGCCTTCATGGCGCATCGGGTGCGCGCCCAGCTTGTCGTAGAGGCGGAGGTGATTGCCCTCGCCGATGTAATAGTCATCGAGTGGGCCCAGCACCGGCCCCAGCAGATAGGCATCCGCCACGTCCCAGCTGGCGCTGCCATTCAGCGCCCGGTAGGTCAGGGGCTGGCGCTCGGTGATCTCCAACACGCCCTCGAAGAAACCCCCGTCATGGCGGCGGGCAAGACGGCCCGCATGGCCCCCGTCCGCGGTGCGAACCTCCAGCGTTTCGGCGCCGGGCACGAAGGCGCGTGCAACCCATGCATCACCGCAGCGGTGCAGGCCGAGAATGCGGAAGGGGTCGCCATGCCGGCCTGCGACAATGGCCGCGATGTCGGCGCTGTCTGCCTTCCAGTCCGGCTCTGCCATGCTGTGTCAGCTCCTAGGCAACGGGAACGTTCCAGATGTCGCGGGCATATTCGCGGATCGTCCGGTCGGAGGAAAACCAGCCCATGCTCACCGTATTGAGGATCGTCTTCTCCGTCCAGTCCTGCGTCCGCCGCCAGATGCCGGCGACCTCGCGCTGGGCAGCTGCATAGGCGTTGAAGTCGGCGCCCACCATGAACCAGTCGTGATGGCTGACGGAGTCGATGATCGGCCGGTAGAGGTTGGCATCGCCGGGCGAGAAGACGCCGGAGCCCAGTGCATCGAGAACGCCCTTCAACTCCGGCGAGGCATCGACCACGGCGTGTGCGTCATGGCCATTGCGGCGGCGCGCTTCCACCTCTTCGGCCGTCATGCCGAAGATCACGATGTTGTCGCGCCCCACATGCTGCAGCATTTCCACATTTGCGCCATCCAGCGTGCCGATGGTGAGCGCGCCATTGAGCGCGAATTTCATGTTGCCTGTGCCGGAGGCTTCCATGCCCGCGGTCGAAATCTGCTCGGAGAGGTCTGCCGCCGGTACGATCACCTCAGCAAGGCTCACATTGTAGTTGGGAATGAACACGACCTTGAGCAGGTCGTGCACGTCGGGGTCATTGTTCACCACCTGGCCCACGTCATTGATGAGCTTGATGATGAGCTTGGCCTGCGCATAGCTGGCCGCCGCCTTGCCCGCGAAGATCTTGACGCGCGGCGCCCACGGCCTGTCCGGGTGGGCCCGCATGGCATTATAGAGCGCGATGGTTTCGAGGATGTTCAGAAGCTGGCGCTTGTATTCATGGATGCGTTTCACCTGCACGTCGAACATCGCGGAAGGGTCGATCTTCAGCCCCATGCGCGCCGCGATGAGGTTGGAGAGCTCCTCCTTGTTGCGCCGCTTGATGGCGGAAAAGCGCTGGCGGAAGGCGGCATCGCCGGCCAGCTGGCGGGCCTCGCCCAGCCGCTCTGCGTCATCCATCACAGATCCGCCGATTGCTTCGTCCAGCAGTCCGGCCAGCTGCGGGTTGCAGCCCAGAAGCCAGCGGCGCGGCGTGATGCCGTTGGTCTTGTTGTTGATGCGGCCGGGGTAGAGCGTGTTGAGATCGCGGAACACGCTCTGCTTCATCAGAGATGTATGCAGCGCCGAGACGCCATTCACCGAATGCGAGCCCGCATAGGCCAGCTGGCCCATGCGCACGCGCCGGCCATTGTGTTCATCGATCAGCGACACGGAGGCAAGGAAGTCGGTGGTGCAGTCGGGCCGCCTCTGCGCATCGGCGATCAGCCTTGCATTGATCTGGTAGACGATCTGCATGTGGCGCGGCAGCACATGCTCAAAGAGGTGCACCGGCCAGCTCTCCAGCGCCTCGGGCAGCAGCGTGTGGTTGGTGTAGGCGATGCAGCCCCTGGTGATGTCCCACGCCTCATCCCAGTCCAGCCCATGTTGGTCAACGAGGATGCGCATGAGTTCGGCAACCGCCACGGCGGGGTGGGTGTCGTTCAGGTGGATCGCCACCTTGTTGGCGAGGTTTCGCACCTCGTTGTACTGCTGCATGTGGCGGCGGATGATGTCCTGCAGCGACGCGGAGGTGAAGAAGAACTCCTGCCTGAGGCGCAATTCCTGGCCTGCAGGCGTCGAGTCGGCCGGATAGAGAACCCGGGTGATGATCTCCGCCTTGTTGCTTTCCGCGAGGGCTGCCGCATAGTCGCCGCTGTTGAAGGCATCAAGCCGGATCGGGTCCGGGGCGCGC
This sequence comes from Aestuariivirga sp., assembly GCA_044236665.1. GTDB lineage: Bacteria > Pseudomonadota > Alphaproteobacteria > Rhizobiales > Aestuariivirgaceae > Aestuariivirga. Next base: position 3,774 of record JBIIGF010000038.1, read on the forward strand.
GCCGTCCAGAGCCTCAGCGTGTTGACGCGCTTGCCACGCCACCCGACGATTGGTGTATCACAGGCCGAAGCGAGCAGCTTTTCTGCCGGTTTCCAGCGCCGCTGCAGCATCTTGCCGGTTTCGGGGCCCGGCACCACCTGGCCGCCAAAGCCAATTTCATACGCGGCTTCCCGGCGTGGAAATTCCCAAGGGTTCCCGTGTTCCAGCCAGTTCTCCGGCAGTTCCACCTGCCAGCCATCGGTGATCTTCTGGCGGAACAGGCCGTGATTGTAGCGGATGCCATAGCCGTAGGCTGGAATGTCGAGGCTCGCCATGCTCTCCATGAAGCAGGCTGCAAGCCGGCCGAGGCCGCCATTGCCAAGCGCGGCATCGGGTTCCAGCGCCTCGATGAGGTCGAGGTCGACATTGAGGCCCTGCAGGGCGGTGGTGAAGGCCTGCGTCAGTTCAAGGTTGCTCATCGCATCGCGCAGCAACCGGCCGATCAGAAATTCGAGCGACAGGTAGTAGACCCGCTTCGACTGCGTCTGATAGGCGCGCCGGGTCGAGTCCATCCAGCGGTCGATGATGCGGTCGCGCAGCGCCAGGATGGTGGCGTTCAGCCAGTCGTGGCGCTTGGCCACCGCCGGGTCCTTGCCGATCGAATAGGCGAGTTTCTCGAGGATCTCGGCGCGGATTGTGTCGGCATCGGTGGCGCGCGGGGCGGGCTTGATCATTTGCTGTTGCTCCGTGCCAGGGTGGTGGAAGGGCCCCAGCCAAGATATGGATTTCAATAAATCAGTAGAGTTGAATTATTCAAGCACTAACTACCCGGTTCCCTGTTACACGGGCGTGACAGACAGGGTTGCAACGCCTGCCACGATCATGCCGATGCCGAGCCATTGGCCGTTGGACACTCTTTCCTTGAGGAAGGTCATGGCCAGGATGACGGCCACCGCCCCATAGGCCGAAACGCCGATCCCCGCAAAGTCCTTGCCCGGAAGATGGCCCGACGCATTGATGGCGATGACCCCCAGCACATCGAGGCCGCCCATCACGAAAATGCCCGTCCAGTTACGCCTGCTCAGCGGCGTTGCCTTCCCCTCGCCCAGCACGAAGGGCAGCAGCACAAGAAGGGCCGTGATGCGCGACAGCCATGTCGCCTCGATCTCGCCCACTGTCACCGCAGCCTTCTGGCCCAGCACGATCGAGGTTGCATAGCCGAGCACGGCCATCAGAGCGAAAAACAACAGTGTCGGCATCTTGCCCGGTTCCACGGCATTGATGCCACCATCCTCGGTACCGGAGCGCGCCACGACCACCGCACCGATCACGGTTGCGGCAACCGCGCTCCATTGCAGCAGGCTCGGTTCCAGGCCGTTGAACACGCCCCACAGCACCGCCAGCACCGGATATCCTGCGGTGACCGGCCCGACGAGTGAAATAGGCCCGAGGCTGAAAGCCTTGAACAGGCCGCCCACGGCGAAGCCATAGGAAATCCCCAGCAGCAGTCCGCTCATCAGTTGCGGCCACGAGGCAGACCACAGCGTGCCATCATAAACCACATAGAAGGACAGCAGGATGCCACCAGACATGATGACCAGCGCCGCCATCCGGAAGGCCCCGATCTTTGCCGCCATGCTGCGGGCAAACAGATCATGAACCGACCAGCACACAGCGGCAAACACGCCGAACAGAACGGCAAGCATTGATTGTAAGTCCCCCCGGCCTCCGAATGCGCCCCGTCGCGATATCAGCATGGATCGGGCAGGGCCGGAACTGCAAATGCCGCAATCCGCCATGGCACGGGTTTCCCTTTCAAATTGCGCCGGAACAAGCCATTCTATGGCCATCGCTTCGTCATTGCAGGCCGCGTCCCATGTTCCTTTCCGTGTTCGACATCTTCAAGATCGGCATTGGCCCGTCGAGTTCCCATACAGTGGGGCCGATGGTGGCCGCCCAGCGGTTCCTGGCGAAGGCCGCGCAATCCTCACTGCCGCGCACCGGCCACCTCACCGTCACGCTCCATGGCTCGCTTGCCTTCACCGGCAAGGGCCATGGCACCGACCGCGCCGTGATCCTCGGCCTTGCCGGCGAAAAACCCCAGACGATGGATCCCGACAAGGTCGATGACGTGCTGCGCATGATGGCGGAGCGCGGCAATGTACCCCTCGCCGAGGGCCATTTGCTGACCTTCAACCCGGCGCGCGACGTGATCTTCGATTTCGGCCCGGCGCTGAAGGGCCATGCCAATGGCATGGTGTTCCGCATCCTTGATGACGACAACAACACGCTGCTGTCTGAAACTTATTTCTCGATCGGCGGCGGCTTCGTCCAGACCGAGGCGGAGCGGGCGGCGTCAGTTGCTGCGGGCAAGTCGGAGGCGCCGGGCCTCGAAGTGCCCTATCCCTTCCGTACCGCTGCCGAGATGCTGGAGATGGGCCGCCGCTCCGGCCTCACCATCGCCGCCATGAAACGCGCCAATGAATGCGCCCACCAGAGCGATGCTGACCTCAACGCCAATCTCGACCGGATCTGGGCCGCCATGCGTGACTGCATGAACCGCGGCCTGCGCCAGACCGGCACCTTGCCAGGCGGCCTGAAGGTCAAGCGCCGCGCCGCGGAAATCTACCAGCGGCTCAAGGAGGAGAAGGGCAACAACGCCATCCAGCCACATCAGTTGATGGACTGGCTCTCGGTCTATGCCATGGCGGTGAATGAGGAGAACGCTGCCGGTGGCCGCGTGGTTACCGCGCCCACCAATGGCGCGGCGGGCGTCATCCCGGCCACCATCCGCTATTATCTCGACCACTGCCTCGGTGCTGACGAGGCCGGCATCCGCACCTTCCTGTTGGCCGCCGCTGGCATCGGCGGCCTCATCAAGCACAATGCCTCGATCTCGGGCGCCGAAGTGGGCTGCCAGGGCGAGGTGGGTTCGGCCTCTGCCATGGCGGCGGCCGGTTTATGCGCCGCGCTGGGCGGCACCAACGAGCAGGTGGAGAACGCCGCCGAAATCGCGCTCGAGCATCACCTCGGCATGACCTGCGATCCGGTCGGCGGCCTCGTGCAGGTGCCCTGCATCGAGCGCAATGCCTTTGGTGCCGTGAAGGCCGTGACGGCCGCCTCGCTGGCGCTCCGGGGCGATGGCACGCATTTCGTGCCGCTCGACACTTGCGTCGAAACCATGCGCCAGACGGGCCTCGACATGAGCGAGCGGTATAAGGAAACCTCGACCGGTGGCCTTGCGGTGAACGTCGTGGAGTGCTGAATTCGGCATCATGCCGCATTACACCGCCCCGCTCCGCGATCATCTGTTCTGCCTCTACGAACTGCTCGACTTCCAATCCCATGCGCGGCTTCCGCCCTTCCAGTCCTTCTCGCGCGATGTGATCGAGGCCGTGCTGGAGCAATCCGCCCGCTTTGCCACCCAGGTGCTTCAGCCGCTGAACCGCAGCGCAGATGAGGAGGGTGTCCATTTCGCCAATGGCGCGGTCACCACGCCGCAGGGCTTCCGCGCGGCTTACGCGCAACTCGTCGAAGGCGGCTGGCCAGCGCTCACCGCCTCTCCGGATCACGGCGGTCAGGGCATGTCGCATATGGTGAATTTCCTGTTCGAGGAAATGATGAACGGCGCGTGCCTGTCCTTTGGCCTGTTCCCGGGGCTCACGCGCGGCGCCTATGTCGCCATCGCCCAGCATGGCAGCGCGGCGCAGAAGGCCCTCTATGCCCCGCGCCTTGCGAGTGGCGAATGGGCGGGCTCCATGTGCCTGACCGAGGCGCATTGCGGAACCGACTTAGGCCTCCTCAAGACGCAGGCCGTGGCGAAAGGTGATGGCAGCTATGCCCTGACCGGCAGCAAGATCTTCATTTCGGCGGGTGAGCATGATCTGACCCCCAACATCATCTATCTCGTGCTGGCGCGGCTTCCTGATGCGCCGAAGGGCTCGAAGGGCATCAGCCTGTTCCTCGTGCCGAAGGTTCTGGTCACTGAAGATGGATCGCTGGCGGCGCGCAACCGGGTGTCCTGTGGGTCCGTCGAGCACAAGATGGGCATTCACGGCTGCCCGACCTGCGTCATGCATTTCGATGGCGCCACCGGCTGGCTGATGGGTGAACCGCATCAGGGCCTGAAGGCCATGTTCTCGATGATGAATACCGAGCGCATCGCGGTGGGCATCCATGGCCTCGCCATTGCCGAAGCTTCTTACCAGAACGCTGTTGCCTATGCCCGTGACAGGTTGCAGGGCCGGGCCCCCGCAGGCCCGCGCGATCCGTCGAAACCGGCCGATCCCATCATCGTGCACCCGGATGTGCGCCGCATGCTGATGCAGCAGCGCGCCTTGACTGAAGGCTGCCGCATGCTGGCGCTGTGGACAGCGCAGGCACTCGATGTCTCCGAGCACCACCCCGATCCCGCCGCCCGCAAGAGTGCCGATGACATCGTGGCGCTGATGACGCCGGTGGTGAAGGCCTTCCTGACCGACTGCGGCAGCGAGGTTGCCAATCTCGGCATCCAGTTGCTGGGGGGCCATGGCTTCATCCGCACCAACGGTCAGGAGCAATATGTGCGCGATGTGCGCATCACGCAGATTTATGAAGGCACAAACGGCATCCAGTCCGCCGACCTGCTCAGCCGCAAGATCCTGCATCTCGGACTGTTCGATTGCTTCGCAGCGCCCGTCTTGGGATTCGTGAAGGCCAATGAGGCCGATGTGGTGATGGCGGATTTCGTGAACCCGCTGTCAGCCGCTTTCGACCATCTCGAAGATGCAACGCAGCTGCTGATGGAGCGCGCCAGGCGGAACCCGGATGAGCAGGGTGCTGCCGCGGTTGATTACATGCGCCTTTTCGCTCTGACAGCACTCGCTTATCTCTACGCCCGCGCGGCTGAAGTGTCGCTGCCCAGGTCGAATGAAGATTTCTACCGCGCGAAGCTCGCCACCGCCCGCTTCTACATGCAGCGCATCCTGCCCGAGACGGCATCACTTCACGCGAAGATCGTCGCGGGCGCGGCTCCCGTGATGGAACTCGA
>JBIIGF010000039.1:0-8758 GCA_044236665.1 Aestuariivirga sp.
AGCTTGGTGGCGGGCGGCGCGTGGCCTCCGACGGCATCGACCATCGCGTGGGGCTCTCGCAGCTCCTCGGAAAGGGGGCTGAGGTCGCGGCGGGCGGAGCACTCTGCCTGATCCATGCGGCTGATGAGGCCTCTTTCGCGCAGGCGGCCAGTCGTGTAAAAAATGCTTATGTGTTGAGCGGCGCACCGGGGGAATCAGCCACCATCCTGGCGCGGATCGCAGCCTGAAGCGGAGCCCTGAATGGCGCGTGCCTTTCTTCTGATTCTCGATTCCCTCGGTATTGGCGGCGCGCCGGATGGCGCAGGCTTCGGGGATGATGGGGCTGATACGCTGGGCCACATCTGCCAGCATATGAAGCTTCATGTTCCGCACATGGCAGCGCTGGGGCTGGGGCAGGCGGCAGAGCTTTCGACCGGGCGGAACCCGCTGCCGGAGGCGGCGCTGATCGGCCAGTATGGTGCCGCGCGTGAGGTCTCGCGCGGCAAGGATACGATCACCGGGCACTGGGAAATCGCCGGTGTGCCTGTGCCATTCGACTGGGGCTATTTTCCCCGTACCATTCCCGCCCTGCCGCAGCAGCTGATCGACGCAATCGTGGCGCGCTGCCAGCTTCCGGGCCTTCTGGCGCTCTGCCATGCGTCCGGTACGGAGGTGATCGAGCAATTCGGCGAGGCGCATATCCGCAGCGGAATGCCGATTGCCTATACCAGCGCCGACAGCGTGCTGCAGATCGCCGCGCATGAGGCGCACTTCGGCCTGGAGCGGCTCTATGAGGTGTGCCGCGTGGCGCGCGAATTGACTTATCCCATGAAGATCGGCCGCGTCATCGCCAGGCCCTTCGTGGGAGAGCGGGCGGGCGCGTTCACGCGTACCGGCCACCGCAAGGACTTTGCGGTCCCCCCGCCATCGCCGACGCTGCTCGACACACTCACGGCGGCCGACCGTGACGTGGTGTCCATCGGCAAGATCGGCGACATCTTTGCCCATTCCGGCACAGGCCGCGAAATCAAGGTATCGGGCAACCGCGCCTGCATGGATCAGACACTGGCCAACATGGATGTGCTGGGTGACGGCGGTTTGCTGATGACCAACTTTGTCGATTTCGATACCGAATTTGGCCACCGCCGCGACCCTGTGGGTTATGGCGAGGCGCTGGAGGCCTTCGACGCGGAGGTGCCGCGCGTGCTCGGCAGGTTGCGCGATGGCGATCTTCTGGTTCTGACCGCCGATCATGGAAACGATCCCACATGGACGGGCACCGATCACACGCGCGAACAGGTTCCGGTGATGAGCTACATGCGCGGAATGCGGCCCGGAAGCTTCGGCCTGCGCAGAAGCTTCGCCGACATCGGCCAGACGGTCGCCTGCCACCTCGGTGCGGGGCCGCTTGGCGCGGGCACCGCGTGGAACCTCACCCGTCCTGACGCTTGAGCACCGCCTGCAGCACGTTCCTAACGCCAACCGAGCCAAGGAACTTGTCATTTTCGTCGAAGATGGCGACGGGCGACACATCGGTGTTGTGCATGGCGAGCATCACGGTCTTCAGCGATGTGCCGGGCCTTGCCCAGAACACCGGCCGCGTGCCTTCGTCGATCTTCGTTTCGACATGGTCACAGGAGACCCAGCTGGTGGGCTGGCCGTCGCGCTCGGCGGCGGCCACCTTGCCATCCGGTCCCAGCCGGAAGCGGGTGGTCCTGCGCTTGTCGAGCCACACCCAGCCACCGGCGTCATGCTCCAGTTCATGCAGGGCCCGCATCACGTTCCAAGCGGTGAGAACCGAGAGCGGGTTCACGTTGGCGATGAAATCCCGCACATAGTCATTGGCGGGCTTCAGCACGATCTCCTCCGGCGTGCCGGACTGGACGATGCGGCCGCCTTCCATGATGGTGATGCGGTTGCCGATCTTGAGGGCCTCTTCAAGATCATGGCTGACGAACAGGATGGTCTTGCGGATCTGCTTCTGCAGTTGCAGCAGTTCATCCTGCAGCTTGGTGCGGATCAGCGGGTCAAGCGCCGAGAACGGCTCATCCATCAGCAGGATGGGCGCCTCGGTGGCGAAGGCGCGGGCAAGGCCCACGCGCTGCTGCATGCCGCCGGATAGCTCATGCACGAATTTGTCAGCCCATTGCCTGAGGCCCACGAGGTCGAGCTGCCTGTCTACCCTGGCATTGCGCTCGGCCTCCGGAACGCCCGCAAGCTCCAGCCCGAAGCCCGCGTTTTCGCGCACCGTGCGCCATGGCAGCAGGGCGAATTGCTGGAACACCATGGCCACCTGTTTCTGGCGGATGTGGCGCAACGTGGCCTCATCGCAGGAGGCGACATCGACCATGCGGCTTCCGTCCTTCACCAGAACTTCGCCGCCTGTCACCTTGTTGAGGCCGTTGACGGCGCGCAGCAGGGTCGATTTGCCTGAGCCCGACAGGCCCATGAGAACGCTGATCTCGCCCTCGTTCACCGTGAGGTTGGCGCCGGTCGCGCCCAGCACGGCCCCGGTCTTGGCAAGGATCTCGGCGCGGTCCACCCCTGCATGCGCAAGGCGGAGGGCTTCTGCGGTATTCTCGCCGAAGATGATGTCAACGTTGCGGAAAGCGACGGCTGTTGTCATTTCCGGGCCTTCGCCTTCACCGCCAGCATGCGGTCAAGAATGATGGCCAGCACCACGATGGCGAGGCCCGCCTCGATGCCGAGCGGAATGTTGCGGTTGGCAAGCGCCCGGTTCACCGGATTGCCGAGGCTCGGTGCGCCGATCAACGTGGCGAACACCACCATGGACAGCGACAGCATGATGCATTGTGTGAGGCCCGCCATGATCGAGGGCAGGGCGGCGGGAAGCTCCACTTTCCAGAGGAGCTGCCGCTTCGTGGCACCGAAGGCTTCGCCCGCCTCGATCATTGGCCTCGGGATCGAGGTGATGCCGAGATAGGTCATGCGCACCGGGGCTGGCATGGCGAAGATGACAGTGACGATGAGCGCGGGCGCCGCGCCAAGGCCGAACAGGATGAGAATGGGGATCAGATAGACGAAGGTCGGCATGGTCTGCATCAGGTCGAGCACCGGCTGGGTCACGCGCCACACCTGCGCCTTGTGGGCTGCCCAGATGCCGAGCGGCACGCCGATCGCCATGGAGATCGCCGTCGAGGCCACCACCAGCACCAGCGTCTGAACCGTTTCCTTCCACAGGCCCTGGTTCATGATGAACAAGAGGCCGATCAGGATGGCGATCGCCAGCTTCCATGATTTCTGCAGCCACCAGGCAAAGCCCGCGATGGCAATCGCCACGAGAATGGGCGGAGACGCGAGGAGGCCCGCCGTTGCGCCCTCGACGAGGAAGTTCAAGGTGATCTTCATCCCGTCGAACAGCCACTGGAAGTATTCGACGATGAAGTCGATCGTCGCCTTGCCCCATTTGCCGACGGGTATCTTCCACGATCTGACGAGATCGGAGACCGGATCCATGTGCCCCTCCCTCCCTGAGAATCAAAGAAGCCCGGAGCATCAGCCCCGGGCTTCTTCAGCGTTGCATCAGCCCTTGAGCGCGGCAGCGACCGCAGCAGCGGCATCGCCGCCGTCGAAGGTGGTGACGCCTTCAAGCCACGGCTTCACGGCATCGGGATTTGCCTTCAGCCATTCCTTCGCGGTTTCCTTGGGGTCGGCGCTGTTCTTCAGAACCGGGTCCATCATCGCGCCTTCCATGGCGAGCGTGAACTTCAGGTTGGCGAGCAGCTTGCCGACATTGGGGCATTCGCCGGTGTAGCCCTGGCGCGCGACGGTGAGCACGCTGGCAGCGCCGAAGCCGGAATCGCCCATGCCATCCAGATAGTGGATCTTCATCTCGCCCATGATCGGATGCGGCGTCCAGGCGAGGAAGACGATCCATTCATTGTTCTTCATGGCCTTCTCGGCTTCGGTCAGCATGCCCGCCTCGGAGCTTTCGACAAGCTGGAAGCCCTTCAGGTTGTTCTTGGGGTCATCGATCATCGTCTGGATGATGCGGTTGCCGTCATTGCCGGCTTCGATGCCATAGATCTTGCCGCCGAACTTGTCGGCATTCGCCCCGATATCGGCCAGCGACTTCACGCCGGCATCCGCCACATATTGCGGAACGACGAGGCCATAGCCCGCGCCTTCGAGGTTGGTGGCGATCTGCTCCACCGACTTGTCGTCGAGATAGGGCTGGATGTCGGCGGTCATGCTCGGCATCCAGTTGCCGAGGAACACGTCGATGTCCTTGTTCTTGAGCGAAGCGAGGGTGACGGGCACCGAAAGGGTGGAGACCTGCGGCTGATAGCCAAGCGCCTCGAGCACAACCGAGGTGGCGCCGGTGGTGACCTGAATGTCGGTCCAGCCCACATCGGCAAAGCGGACGGCCTTGCAGCTCTCTGGCTCGGCCGCGAATGCCGTGCCCGCCATGGCGGCGGAAATGGCAAGGGCGGCGGTAATGGTCTTCTTGAATGACATCGTATCTTCTCCCTGTGCGCCGCGTTTCTTGAAATCCCGCGGCAGTGGGGGAAGATTAGTGCAGCTTTGCGACACCGTGCAAGTTTTCATCGCATCGGCCAGCCTCGGGAAGGGGCTTGGCCTTTTCTTGTGGGGCGGGAGGCCCTAAGAGAGGCTGAATAAGCAAACTCCTGGAGTGCATCATGAAACCGGTCAAGTGGGGCATCATCTCGACAGCGGATATCGGCGTGGCGAAGGTCATCCCGGGCATGCTGAAGAGCCGGGACATCGACATCGTGGCGATCTCCTCGCGCAAGCTCAAGACAGCCCAGGCTTCGGCGCAAAAGCTGGGGATTCCCAAGGCCTATGGCTCCTATGAGGAGATGCTGGCCGACCCCGAGATCGAGGCGGTCTACAACCCGCTGCCCAACCACCTCCATGTGCCGCTGACGCTCGCCGCGGCGAGGGCCGGCAAACATGTGCTTTGCGAGAAGCCCATCGCCATCACCGCGAAGGAGGCGATGCAACTCAAGAAGGCGCCGAAGAACGTCCTGATCGCCGAGGCCTTCATGGTGCGCCATGCCGCGCAGTGGATCGCGGTGCGCGATCTTGTGAAGAAGGGCAAGATCGGCGAGGTACGCGCCATCCAGGTGCTGTTCACCTATTTCAACCGCGACCCGAAGAATGTGCGCAACAAGGCCGATATCGGCGGCGGCGGCATGCTGGACATCGGCTGTTACCCGATCACCGTGTCGCGCTTCATCTTCGATGGCGAACCGGCCCGGGTGACCGCCACCATCGACCGCGACCCCAAGTTCAGGACAGACCGCCTGGCTGGCGGGCTCGCCGATTTCGGCCAGGGCCGCCACCTCTCTTTCACCGTGTCGACCCAGCTTGCGCCCTATCAGCGCGTCAACATCATGGGCACCAAGGGGCGGATCGAGATCGAGATTCCGTTCAATGCCCCGCCGGACAAGCCCAACCGCTATTTCGTGCAGGGCATGGAGATGAATGCCGGCCAGTGGGCGGAACTTCCCGTCTCCGACCAGTATCAGTTGCAGGCGGAGGCCTTCGGCCGTGTCATCCGCAAGAAGCAGAAGCCGTTCTGGGGCGTGGAGGACGCGATCCAGAACATGAAGATCCTTGATGCCTTCTTCCGCTCTGAAAAGAGCCGCAAGTGGGAAAAACCCTGAGGCGGCCCTAGGCCATTGACGGGAGCGCCCGCCCTCACTATAAGCCCGCCATCCCGATGGGCCGGGAAGGCGGGCCGTCTGCCATGAGGCATGCGGTCCTTTGTCTTTGAAGGCCAGTCAACCGAATTTCAGAGAAGCAGGACCAAACCCCTATGGCCAATACGAAATCGGCGAAGAAGGCAACCCGCGTCGCCGCCCGCCGCACCGAAGTGAACAAGAACCGCACCAGCCGCATCCGCACCTATGTTCGCAAGGTGGAAGAGGCCATCGCCTCGGGCAACCAGGCGGAAGCCCAGGCCGCCCTCCAGGCCGCCCAGCCGGAGCTGATGCGTGGTGCCCAGAAGGGTGTGCTGCACAAGAACACGGCCTCCCGCAAGGTGTCGCGCCTCGCGGCTCGCGTGAAGGCCCTCAAGGGCTGAGGGAAGACTCCTTCAGGGTTGTACCCATCGTTTCAATGCCAAACGCCGGACATTTGTCCGGCGTTTTTGCTTTTCACACATCGTTAACATTTGTCCGGGGACGGATTGTCTCGCGCAGGAAATATTGTTTTATAACAGTGATTTGTGTGGAATTTGCGAAATGATGTTGGCGCTCTACCACGCAGTGGGTGTCACAGGTGCTCTGACCGCCTTGGGTTGCAGTGCCGAAGCCGTGTGCCGCCCGCCCCGCCGGCCCCGCAAAAGCGGAATTGATTCAGGGCTTTACGGCTGACCTGCGGAAACAGGCCGGGCGCCTGCTCGTGTCAAGCCATCTCCGTGTACGGAGCGTTTCCGGAATCAGGTTGCCCGTCATGACGGCGTTTTTGTAAGTTCCGCGGCGTGGACGGGCCGCTCGGCCCCTCGTCCGCATCGAGACAGCGGGACCCCGGATTGGCAGTGCTTGCGACGGGTCCCGGCAAGCGGTCAGTGGTGGCGTAAGCCGGGCCTTCGGCCTGAGCGGGGCCATATTGTGTTTGTGTGTGGGCCATTGTCACGGTGCAGTTCGGGACGGCATGAGCGGTACGTCGATGAAGATACGGCAGAGGCAGAAGATGAAGATATCCGGCATGTCAGCAGTCAGCCCTGGATTGGAGAACGCCTAGCAAGCCACTGGCACGGGACGGTCCGACGGTTGGGCGTGAAGGCCCAGCCGCAATCAAAAGGCGCGCCGCAGAATGTGCGCAAAGGGATGCGGAAGAATGACTGTTATGACGGATATAAAGACGAAGTGGGATCGTGTCGCGCAGCGCCTGCGCGCCGAACTCGGCGAAGATCTTTATACCTCCTGGTTCGCGCGCATGGAGATCGAGGAGTTTGGCTCCGCACGTCTCACCGTGTCGGTTCCCACCCGCTTCCTCAAGTCGTGGATCGAAACCCATTATATCTCGAAGCTGCAGAAGATCGGCGAGGCGGAGCTTGGACCCCTCGACACCGTGCAGGTGCGGGTTCGCACCCGCGGCCACGCGGCGCTCCGTCCGCAGCTGGATGGTGTGGCCGCCGCTTCGCCTCAGCCGTCTGCCGCGCACCAGCCCCAGCCCGCCGTGCTCGCCGCCGCGCAGGCCCAGGCCGCCGACCGTGGGCCGCAGCTCGACCCCGGCCAGACCTTTGATACCTTTGTGGTTGGCCCCTCCAATCAACTTGCCCATGCCGCCATGAGCCGTGTGGCCGATGCGGTGCCCGGCGCTGCCATCAGCTTCAATCCGCTCTTCGTTCACGCTGGTTCGGGGCTTGGCAAGACGCATCTGCTGTCCGCCGTGGCGCACCGCATCCGCGAGCGCCGGCCGGACCGCCGGGTGATGTTCCTCACCGCCGAACGCTTCATGATCAATTTCGTCATGGCGCTGCGCCAGCGCGATACGCTGGCCTTCAAGGACCAGTTTGCGGCGATCGACGTGCTGCTGATCGACGACTTCCAGTTCCTGCAGGGCAAGACCATGCAGCAGGAATTCTGCAATGCCTTCAACTCGCTCGTGGACTCGCGCCGCCAGGTGATCGTGGCGGCGGACGTGCCGCCTGCCCAGCTGGACGCCATCGACCAGCGCATGCGCTCGCGCCTGATGGGCGGCCTCGTGGTCGACATCGAACTGCCCGACCTCGAAACCCGCCGCCGCATCCTGCAGAGCCGCTACGAGACGATGCAGAAGCGTGATGCCTCCGTCATCATTCCGGATGAGGTTCTCGAGTTCATCGCCAACCGTATCACGGGGTCGGGGCGCGAGCTCGAGGGTGCACTCAACCGCATCGCCGCCTATCAGCAATTCAACAATGCGGCGGTGACGCTCGACTTGGCCTCGCTGGTGTTGCGCGACATGCAGGCGAGCCCTGATGGCTCGCGCATCAAGATCGACGACATTCTGAAGATCGTGGGCCGGCACTTCAATGTAGGCCGCACTGACCTGCTCTCGCCGCGTCGCGCCCGCAGCGTTGTCGTGCCGCGCCAGATCGGCATGTATCTGGCCAAGAAGATGACGGCGCGCTCGCTGCCCGAGATCGGCCGCCGCTTCGGCGGGCGCGATCATTCGACCGTGCTGCACGCGGTGCGCAAGATCGAGGACCAGATCAAGACGGACGACAAGCTGGCGCGCGAAGTGGCGCTGCTGATCCGCCTCGTGGAACAGGGATAAGAGCCCGATTGCCCTTGAATTGAGGGGCCATCCGCGCCAAAGTTGACGCCCCGGCCAAGCGGGCCGTGAAACCAGATAGCGAGGGATTGTCCGGTTATGCGTGTCACCATTGAAAGGTCAGCCTTTCTCAAGGCGCTCACCCATGTGCAGAGCGTCGTGGAGCGCCGCAATACCATCCCGATCCTGTCCAACGTGCTGCTTCAGGCGGCGGATGGCCAGCTGAAGCTGACGGCCACAGATCTTGATATCGAGATCGTCGAAAGCGTGCCGGCCGACGTGGCCAAGAGCGGTGCCGCCACGGTTCCCGCCCATATGCTCTATGACATCGTGCGCAAGCTGCCCGATGGCGCACAGCTCGACCTCGAGAAGGCGGGCGATGGCCAGCGCGTATCGATCTTCGCCGGGCGCTCGCGCTTCTCGCTGCAGGCCCTGCCGCCGGAGGACTTTCCTGATCTCGCCGCCGGCGAGTTCCCCAACAGCTTCGCCGTCGCGGCCAGCGATTTGAAGGCGCTGATCGAAAAGACGC
>JBIIGF010000040.1:0-8556 GCA_044236665.1 Aestuariivirga sp.
TGAGACCATCAGCTTCGGCACCCCGATGGGAAGGGCGCGCATCGCCGCCGTCACCATGGCGGTGTTGCCGCCGCCACCGAGGCCCAGCACCGCACCGATGTCCGTTTGCGCCAGCAGGAAGTACGTCAGTGCATCCGCCATGGCTGCCACGGCCTGCCCCCGATCGCATTGGCCCAGAACGGCATCCGGTCCCTTGGGATGGTGCCGCGCCACCATGGCGGGCGTCACATCGGCCCGGGCCAGACTCGGCGTCGTCGAGATGTCGACGAGCCGGGTGGTTCCGCCCGCCGCCCGCACCTGCTCCGCCGCATAGCGGAGTTCCGCGTCCTTGGTATCGCAGGTGCCGATGACGTAGACAGGCTTCACGCCTTCGCCCAGCCCTGCTTCATGTTGCGGAAGCCAAGCTTGTAGACCTCTTCGGGTGTCGGCGCGAAATCACGCCACACGCGGGTCGCCGCCGCGAGCGCCGGCATGGAGCGGCCGAAGGCCTCGATGGTCAGCCAGCCGTCATACTTCGACTTCTTCAGTGCCTTGTAGGTTTCGGCCCAAGGCACATGGCCCTTGCCCGGCGTACCGCGGTCATTTTCCGATATGTGCACATGCACCATGTGGGGGCGGATCGTCCGGATCGCGCCGACCGGGTCCTTCTCCTCGATGTTGCTGTGGAAGGTGTCATACATCGCCTTGATGGCGGGGTGGTTCACCTCCTCCACATAATCGGCGAGTTGCTCCATCGTGTTGAGGAAGTAGCATTCGAAGCGGTTGAGGGCCTCCAGCGCGAAGGTGACGCCTTTCTTCGCGGCATAATCGCCTGCCTTCTTGTGGAAGGACAGCGCCCGCTTGCGTTCGGCCGCGGTCGCTGGGTTGCCGGAAAAAAAGCCAAGCTCCGAATGCATTGGCCCGCCGAGGATCGGCGCGCCGAGTGCGGCGCAGCAATCAATGGCCCATGCCGCGTAGTCGCGGGCTGCGGCCTGGCTTGCCCTGTCGGGAGAGAGCGGATTCTTGCCCTGGATGACGCTCACCACCGTGCGCTCCAGCCCGATCTTGTCGAGGAGTTCGCCAAGCCGCGCATAATGGCTGGGGTCGCCTTCGAACATCGGGATTTCAACCCCGTCATAACCGGTCTTCTTGAGCGCCCGCAGGATCGGTTCGTGCGCCTCTGTGACATGCGGTGTCCATAGCAACAGATTGAAACCAAGCTTCATCGGATTGCCCCCCAAGTGCTTTAAACACAGCACAAACCGTCTCGCCGGGCTTGTCAATTGCTGATATCCATTCATGCCGGACGAAGCGTGTGAAACAGCGCTTCGCCGTTGCGCGGCACAGGCGTGACGGATAATCTCTTGCAAAAGGAACAAGCATGCCCGCATTTGCCCGCCAGGACCTGATGGCCCGGTTCCAGGACATGAAGCGCCGCCGCATTCCGATCATCGGGGGCGGAGCGGGCACCGGGCTTTCGGCGAAGTGCGAGGAAGCGGGCGGCATTGACCTGATCGTGATCTACAACTCCGGCCGCTACCGCATGGCAGGCCGCGGCTCGCTGTCGGGCGTTCTCGCCTATGGCAATGCCAATGAGATCGTGATGGAGATGGCGCGGGAGGTTCTTCCCATGGCGCAGAGGACGCCGGTGCTGGCGGGTGTCAACGGCACGGACCCCTTCTGCATTTTCGACCGGTTCCTCGATGAGCTCAAGGCCATCGGCTTTTCCGGCGTGCAGAACTTCCCGACCGTGGGGCTGATCGACGGCACGTTCCGTGCCAATCTCGAGGAAACCGGCATGAGCTACGGCCGCGAGGTGGACCTGATCAGGCTGGCCCATGCCAAGGACATGCTGACCACGCCCTATGTCTTCAACGCCGGCGAGGCGGAGGCGATGGCAAAGGCCGGAGCCGACATCATCGTCTGCCACATGGGCCTTACCACTGGCGGCTCGATCGGTGCGGAAACGGCACTGAAGCTTGCCGATTGCCCGGCACTGGTGGAAGACTGGGCAGCCGCCGCGCTCAAGGTCAACAAGGACATCATCATCCTTGTGCATGGCGGACCGGTCGCCGAACCGGCGGATGCCGAATTCGTGCTGCGCGCGACACGCAACTGCCATGGCTTCTATGGCGCCTCCTCGATGGAGCGGCTGCCGGTGGAAACAGCGCTGACGCAGCAGACCAGGAAATTCAAGGCCATCAGCTTCGCTTGAGATCACATTCAGCTTGCACCATAAAAACTCTGGGGGACGGACATGCAATTCATCAACAAGCGCGACACGCTCGTTTCCGAGGCCTTGGACGGCCTCCTGCGGCTGCAGAGCGGTGGGCGCATCGGCCGCCTGCAGGGCGAGGCCGGTCTCAATGTCATTGTCGATCTGGCGCATAAGGGCGACAAGCATGTGGCCGTGATTTCCGGCGGCGGCTCGGGCCATGAACCAGCCCATGCGGGCTTTGTCGGCAAGGGCATGCTGGCGGCTGCCGTCTGCGGCGATGTCTTTGCCTCGCCCAGCGTGGATGCGGTGCTGGCCGGCATCATGGCAGTCACTGGAAAGGCGGGCTGCCTGCTGGTCGTCAAGAACTATACGGGCGACCGGCTGAACTTCGGGCTTGCGGCGGAACGCGCGCGGGCACTTGGCAAGAAGGTGGAGGTTGTCATCGTGGCCGATGACGTGGCGCTGCCGGGCCTCGCCCAGCCGCGCGGCGTGGCAGGCACGCTGTTCGTTCACAAGGTGGCCGGGCACATGTCGGCGGCGGGAAAGAGCCTTGCGGATATTGCGCGAACCGCCCGCCAGCTTGCGGGCTCCATCGTCTCGCTCGGCATTTCGCTCGGCTCCTGCACCATTCCCGCCGTGGGCCGCGAAGACCGTGTGCCTGCCGGAAAGGCGGAACTGGGTCTCGGCATCCATGGCGAGCCGGGCGCCAATCTGATCAGTTTTGCCGGCGCTCATCAGGCCGCGACGCTGATCACGGAGAAGTTGGCGAAGCTTGCACCCAAGGCACCTGCCTATGCCATGCTGCTCAACAATCTCGGCGGCACGACCGGGCTTGAAATGGGCATCATCGCGAATGACGTGCTCAGCGGGCCATTGGGCAAGAAGATCAAGTACAGCATCGGCCCCGCGCCCCTGATGACGGCGCTGGACATGCATGGCTTTTCGATCAGCCTGCTGCCGCTGACGCCCGCCATCGAAAAGGCGTTGACCTCCGCCGTTGCACCCAAGGCCTGGCCCGGCGCCAGTGTGGTTGGCAAGATCGCGGTCAGGAAGTCGGCGCTGCCGAAAAGCCGTGCTGGCGGGAAAGCCAGCCGCAACGACCTGCTCTCGAAATCCATCCTTGCGGTGTGCGATGCGCTCATCGCGGCGGAAAAGCATCTCAACGATCTTGATGCGAAGGTCGGCGATGGCGACACGGGCTCGACCGTTGCGCGGGCCGCGAGGAGCGTGAAGGCCAGCGTGAAGCGCCTGCCGCTTGCCGATCACGCCGCGACTCTCCAGGCGCTGAGCGGCATCTTCGCCCGCAACATGGGCGGTTCCAGCGGCGTTCTGATGGCCATTCTGTTTTCTTCGGCGGGTGCGTCCGCCAAGGACGGCGCAAAGCTGCCCGCTGCCTTCATGGCTGGGCTGGAGCGGCTGCAGTTCTATGGCGGCGCGAAGGCCGGAGACCGGACATCGGTCGATGCCTTGTTGCCCGCTCTCAAGAGCCTCGCAGGCGGGAAGCCGCTGAACGCTGCCGCACAGCTCGCGCGCAAGGGTGCCGACGCCACGGCGAAGATGACATCGGCGCGGGCCGGACGCTCGTCCTATGTCGCCGCCCGCAACCTCAAGGGCCACAAGGACCCCGGGGCCGAAGCCGTGGCGATTGCCTTCGAGAGCCTCGCCAGGTCTCTCGCCTGAGCCGGATGGACAAGACCATGACAGGAATGAAGCAGGGCGTTGCCATCCTCGGGATCTTCGTTGCCGATCTGGCCTTTCGGGCGGGCCGCCAGCCCGTGATGGGCGAAACGCTGATGGGCTCGGGCTTCAAGATGGGGCCGGGCGGCAAGGGCTCGAACCAGGCGGTTGCCGCCGCGCGCGCGGGCGCGAGGGTCAGTTTCCTCTCGCGCCTCGGCAAGGATGCCTTCGGCGACATTGCCCTTGCAACGTGGAAGGCTGAGGGTATCGCGCCGCGCGTCGCGGTGTCGGCCGAGGAGCCCACAGGTGCCGCCTATATCTTCGTGAGCGATGAGACGGGCGAGAATGCCATCATCGTGGTGCCGGGTGCGGCTGGCGGCATCAGCGCGGGTGACGTTGAAACCGAACGCGCCGCCATTGAAAGTGCGAAAGTGTTCGTCACGCAACTGGAGCAGCCAGTGGAGGCGGCGCTCAAGGGGCTGCAGATCGCGCGGGGTTCCGGCTGCGTCACCGTCTTCAACCCCGCACCGGCGGCCGACGTTCCATCGGCGCTCTATGCGCTCTGCGACTATGTGATTCCCAATGAGACGGAAGCAGCAGCGATCACCGGCATCGTGGTTGAGAGCATCGCGGATGCTCAGCGCGCGGGCGATGCGCTGCTGGCGAAGGGGGCTGGCACGGCCATCATTACGCTCGGTGCGCGCGGTGCCTTGTTCCACGCCCCCGGCCGCAGCGTGATGGTCGATGCTTACAGCGCAGGCGCTGTGGTGGAAACGGCGGGTGCGGGCGACAGCTTCGTCGGCGCCTTCGCGGCGGGCCTTGCCGAGGGGATGGACCCGGTGGCAGCGGCCCGCTTCGGCTGCGCCGCCGCGGCGATCTCCGTCACCCGGCACGGCACGGCCCCCGCCATGCCGCGCCGTGCCGAGATCACGGCACTGATGGCGAACTGACCTTCACCTGCATCATCGGTTTTGCGCTTAATCCGCGGAGTGGTCCTCGCATGCTCAAGAATATTCCCTCGGTTCTCAGCCCCGACCTTCTGTGGTGCCTCGCCTCCATGGGCCATGCCGAACGGCTGGTTCTGGTCGACCGCAACTTCCCCGCCCATGACGTGGCGCGCCATACCAGCACCGGCAAGCTGATCGAACTGCCGGGCCTCGACATTCCGCAGGCGGCGCGGGCCATTCTCTCGGTCATGCCGCTCGATGATTTCATCCCCGCGCCCGTCTCGCGCATGCAGGTGGTAGGAGAGCCGGATACGCTGCTGCCGATGCAGGCCGAGGTTCATGCCATTGCGAAGGACTGCGAAGGCCGTGACGTCGGCATGGAGGCGCTCGAACGTTTTGCCTTCTACGAAGCCGCCAAGAAGGGCTTCTGCGTGGTGCGGACCTCCGAGTTCCGCCCCTATGGCTGCTTCCTGTTCACCATGGGCGTCATCTTCGACCGCCGTTAGGAAAGCGCGGCGCGGACCCGGTCGCTGGTGATGTGCCTGTGGTCTGCTTCCGGCGTCGAGACGAAGAGGCCTGCGGCGGTGCTGGCAAAGTCACAGGCGGCCTCAAGCGCGTCGCCTGCTGCAAGCCTGGCGGCAAGCGCGCCGCAGAAGCAATCGCCCGCCCCATGGCTGGAGATGAGGGTGACCGGCAGGGCAGCAATGGCGAAGCGCTTTCCATCGCGCGTCATGCCGATGAGGCCTTCGCCGCCGCGCGTCAGCACCACGTCCCGCGCCGGGGCATGAAGGGCGGCGAGCGCGCGTTCGGGGTCATCTTCGCCGGAGAGCATGGCTGCTTCCACGCGGTTCACCACCAGCACATCGACAAGATCCAGAAACGCGGGCGACATGGCGCGTGCCGGGGCGGCATTGAGGATCACGCGGGCTGCCCTGGCGCGCGCCTGTTGGGCCGCTGCATGGCTCACGGCTTCGGGGATTTCATTCTGCAGCAGCAGCACCTTCGCCTGCCACAGGCTGGCCCAGCGCGTGGCGACCGATGCTGCATCGATCGTCAGATTGGCGCCCGAGACGACCACCGCACCATATTCGCCTGATGCCTCGCTGATGGCGACGCTCATGCCGCTGCCATGTTCCGGATCGAATCCGACATGGGTGATGTCCACGCCCGCCTCTGTAAGGTTGGCGCGCAGGCGCTGGCCGAAATCATCTCGGCCCGTCTGCCCGCCGAAGGCGGTGCGTGCCCCGAAACGCGCGGCGGCGACGGCCTGATTGCCGCCCTTGCCGCCGCATTTGTAATGCCAGGCGGAGCCAATCAGCGTTTCATCGCGCCCCGGCAGGCGGGGGGCCGCCACCATGATGTCAAGATGCAGGCTTCCAACGGCGGCAACGTCGATCATGCGCCACCATAGAGCGCCGACTGGAGGATGCGCTGGCTCGCCACCGCGTCCTGCGCGGCAATCGCCGCATCGAGTGCGGCACTGCCGCGAAGCCTGTCCAGCACGCGGCACATGCCTTCGACGGCAGAGATGTTGGCCGAGCACTCGGCCACCGGATCAAGCCCCACCGCATCTGGGAAGGTGTCGAAGTAAATGGCGTTGCTGTAGCCGAGCTTTTCGAGCGTGTAGAGAAGTTCCAGCGTCTGGATCACATGCACGCTGCCAGCCACAAGGCCATCGTCGCGCTTGGCGTAACCATCATTGAGGTGGACGCCCAGCAGCCGGCTGCGGCGGTGGATGAGGGCCGCGGCATAGGCCGGCATCTCATCGGCATAGAGCACATGCGCGAAGTCGAGCGTCACGCCCATGTTCTTCGCGTTCACGTCCGAAACCATCAGCAGCGTTGTCGCCACGTCCGGCAGCAGGCTGAAGGCGCGCGGTTCATTGGGCTTGTACTCGATCGAGATGTCGATGGCCGGATTATGCGCCGCGATGATGCGGAGCGCGTCCGCCGTCTCGTCCCAAAGGCGCAGGTAATCGGCCTGGAAGGAATAGTCGAAGCCGTCCTGGCCGAGCCACAGCGTCATCAGATTGCCGCCCGCTTCCGCGAGCGCATCAATGCCGCGCAATGTGAGGTCCAGCGCCTTGGCGCGCATGGTGCTGTCCGGGTGGGTGAGGGCGCCCTTCTTGAAGCCGGGGTCCGCGTAATAGCGCATGGCAAAACCGTTGAGGCTGATCCCCAAGCTGTCCAGCCGGGCGCGGATGTCCTTGGCAGTCGTTCCATCGAGATGGTCCGGGTAGTTGAAATCGACGGCTGACAGGCCGGGGACCGTCGCCGCCCGCTCGATCAGGTCCAGTGACGTGATGCGGTTCTTGCCAGGCCAGACCAGCTGGGCATCGGCCTTGAAACCATTGAGGCGGGTGGCATAGTCGAAACGTGTCTTCAGGGCGGTCACGGGGCGTGCCTCTTGGCTTGCGGCTGTTCTCCTGTTCCGTTACCAATTTGGCTGGAGAAATCCAGTTTTGAAAATGAATGGGGAGAAACCGGCATGCCGGGAAAGTTCGAGAAAATCTTCAAGACCCGCAAGCCGGTCATCGCCATGGTGCATTTCGGTGCGCTGCCGGGCGCCCCGCTCTATGATGCCGAAGCCGGCCTCAAGGGCCTGCTCGAGGGCGTGCGCAAGGACCTGAAGGCGCTGCAGGACGCGGGCGTTGATGCCGTGATGTTCGGCAATGAGAACGACCGCCCCTATGAATTCAAGGTGGACCCCGCCTCGACCGCCACCATGGCCTATGTGATCGGCCAGGTCCGTCATGAGATCACCGTGCCCTTCGGCGTCAATGTGCTGTGGGACCCCAATGCCACCATGGCGCTTGCCGCCGCGACGGGCGCGCAATTCGCCCGCGAGATCTTCACCGGCACCCATGCCTCCGACATGGGCATGTGGCTTCCCGACGCGGGTGCGGCCATGCGCTACCGCGACAGGCTGGGCCGCAGGGACCTGGCGCTCATGTACAATATCTCCGCCGAATTCGCCTGGTCGCTCGACCAGCGCAGCCTGCCCGACCGGGCGCGCAGTGCGGTGTTCTCCTCGATCCCCGATGCGATCCTCGTGTCCGGCGTCATTACCGGTGAGGCCGCCGCCCTTTCCGACCTCGAAGCGGTGAAGCGTGTGGTACCGGATGTGCCGGTGCTGGCCAATACCGGCGTCAAGCATGCAACGGTGGCGGATGTGCTGAAGATCTCGGATGGCTGCGTGGTGGGGTCTTCCCTCAAGGTGGACGGCAATACCTGGAATGCGGTCGATCCGGCGCGCGCCAAGGACTTCATGGACAAGGCCCGCAAGGCGCGCGGGGACTGATCATGCAGGACAGGATCAAGCGCTGGACCGAAGCCCTGATGATGATCCCGGGTCTCTCCGGCTTCGAGGGCCAGGTGCGCCGCTATCTCAGGGCGGAGCTCGAGCTTCTGGGCCTCACCGCCAAAACCGACATGCTGGGCAACCTCATCGCCACCATCGCAGGCGATGCGGCGCTGCCCTCGGTGATGATCATCGGCCACATGGATCAGCTGGGCCTTATCGTCCGCAAGATCGAGGCCAGCGGCATGATCCGGGCAGAGCGCGTGGGCGGCGTGCCCGAACGCGCGCTCGCCGCGCAGGAGGTGCTGCTGTGCGTGGGGCAGGGCCGCACACTTCCCGGTCTCATCGCCAACAAGAGCCACCATGCGACCACGCCGGAAGAGAAATACCGCGTGGTGCCCTACCAGGAGCTCTACATCGACTGCGGCTTCCGCA
>JBIIGF010000041.1:0-8545 GCA_044236665.1 Aestuariivirga sp.
CAGCCGCTGCGGCCTGCAGGAGACTGACACTGCCGGGATCGGCGCAGAACGCGGCAATGTCGATGTGGGGCACCTGAATGACAGGCACTCCATCATTGCGGCCTGTAGAGCCTTCATGTGGGCTGAGGTTGCTCATTGCTGAGACTGCAACGAATTGGCGTCAGGAAACTGCTGCTGTTTCTGCGACCATTCACCCGAGTCATAGGTCTTGAGGATCATCATGCGGGATGCGCCGGTGGCGGGTGCCAGGCCTCGCGGTGTGACGAAGTCCTCCGGGTTTTCCGCCATGACCGCGAAGTTGTTCTGAATCGTGCAGCCGAAATTCGGGTAAAGCTCGTTCTTCTGGTTTCCGGCGAGATTGGAGGACCAGTCGCCGCAATCCTTGGTCTCAGCCACCTTGCGGTCATAGCGCAGCGTCACATCGGTTGAAGCACCATTGAAAACCGCCGCACTGATCCCGGCGCGCGGAATGCCCTCGGCGGCAATCAGGTCTGCCGCCTGGGCGGCCACGGTGCGGCCATTGCGGTTTCCGTCCGCATAGAGGATCGAGACGCTGGTTGCGCCATTGGCCCGCGCGTCCCGCGCAAAGCCGATAATGCCGTTCACCTGCTCCGGCGAGAGACTGTGCCGGCCTGCCGTGACGTTCATCTTCACCGGCTCATCCACGACCTTGATCGGAAATCGTTCCTCGGCGGAGGCAGGCAACCGCACATCGTCATAGCTCACATAGTCCTGCGAGCAGCCCGGAAGCAGCAGCGTGGCAAGCACCGCTGCGAAGGCCCTGGAGATGCGCATGCTCGGCGGAAGAATAGGCAGGAGTTTCATGGTGCTGCTCCGCGGTCAGTCGATGATGTGGCCAACAGTGCCGTGATAGGTGCCGGGTGCGCTTTCCCCGGGACGGCCGTAGACGCGGTTGAGACGGCCGAGGAAAATCTGCTGAAGATCGGTGGGCGGATTATATCCGTCGAGCGGTGTTGCCAGTTGCTTCTCCTGAACCGCCTTCACCAGATATGGCGTGACGATGACCACAAGTTCGGTCTGGTTCTTCTGATAGTCGCGGCTGGAGAACAGCGCCCCAAGGATCGGAACGGACTTGAGGCCGGGTGTTCCCTGCAGTTCCTGCGTGCTCACATCGCGGATCAGGCCGGCCAGCATGATGGAACCGCCGCTCGGAACCTCGATCGAGGTCTGGGCGTTGCGGGTATCGAGTACCGGATTACCGAGAACCTTGTCCACGATATCGCTCACCTCGGTGCGGACATTGAGGCCGATGCGGTTTCCGGACAGAACAGTCGGGGTGAAGGCCAGTGAAATGCCGAACGGCTTGAACTCAACATCGCAGGTGGCACCGAGATCAACGTCCGTCAACCTGCAAGCCGTATAAGGATATTCACCGCCCGCGTGGAAGTTGGCGGGAGCGCCGGAAATGGCGGTGAGTGTCGGTTCTGCAAGCACCGTCACCAGGTTCTGTGATTCGAGTGCCCGCACCACCGCTTCGATCCGCGTTCCGCCATTCAGGTATTGCCCGGCGAAATCGGTCAGATCGCCGATTTCCGGGCCATCGGGGAGGTCAAGCCCGGTCGTGTGATTGAGAAACTTGAAGTTCAGTCCTGCAGCGCTGAACGTACCGCTCAGGTTAATGCCCAGCTGCTTCATGATGGTGCGCTTGAGTTCAACGACCTTGACCTTCAGCATCACCTGGTCGCCCTCGGCGATCTTCAGCAGATTGAGGACCTCCTCATTCTCTTTCGGCGCACTGCCACCGGTGGCGGGCGCGCTGCCTATGACGAAACGCCGGGCCAGTTCATCCGCGGTCCTTGCCTCCTGCGCGTTGGCCACCGTGCCCTTCAGGACAATGCTGCCGCCTGTGCTGTCGACCGCGATCTGATTGCCCGGCATGGCCCGGTCGATGAGCTTCTTCAGCGCCTGCGTGTCAAGCGTCACCTCAAGATCGAGATGGAGGATCTCGCGGCCTTCGGCGTCGAAGAAGAAGAGGTTCGTCTGGCCTGCAGCGCGGGCGAAGAGATAGGCGGTATTGCGGTTCCGCAGCACGACATCGACCACGGTCTCATTGCCGACGATCACATCCTTGGCGGCGGCGGGAAGTTTGACCACGGCACTTTTCGCTATTCCGAGGCGGAGAAAGCGGCCATCAGCCTTGGTGCCTGCCTGTTCGATCAGTTGCGTATCAGCCGCTTGGGCCGTTGGGCTTTGCTGGAAGCCAGGCGCAAGACCGCCGAAGCCGATCAGCGCCGCGCAGGCCAGCCGGGCGAGGCGCGCGGAGAAGCGGTAACTGGCATTATGGGCCGTGATTGCAGTCCCCATCATGTCATGGCCTGCCGGGCGTGACGGCAACGCCATAACGGATGACCACCGGTCCCCCGCCAATCAGCTTCGCCGTGTTGTTCTTGTAAGGTGTCGCGAGTTCTGGCCTGGCATTCCGGAGGCCTGCCTCGCCGCCCTCCGCCAGCGGGCGCAGAGCCAGGGAGAGCTTTCCGAGGGCTTCCGCCTTGGCGACGATCTCGGCCTGGAGGGGATCCAATTCAAGAACGGCGGTCTTGCCTTCAGGCACTGTGACCTTGTCTTCACCTTCCGGGCGGAACGTCTGGTTGATGGCGAGGACGCGGACATTGCGCAGAACGGTTTCGGTCATTGCCATCGCGATCTGACTTCCATCCGCGAAATAATTTCGTGTCACGATCACATCCACACGGTCATCCGGCAAAATGAACCCGCTCACTGCGGAGTGTTCGGAAATGGCGACAGAGATGGCACGCATACCTTGCGGCAGGATGGCGCTCATGAAACTGCCGTTGTCGGCGTCCACCACCTTGCGTTCGATGACAGGTTCCCCGGCAAAGATTGGCTGGCGGGCACGGGCCGTGGCCATCTCTTCCAAGGCGTCTGGCTTCGTTTCGCGGGTCAGGAGATTGGAAGCACTGTCGCGCGGCCAGGGTTGCCACTCGAGTGTTCCCAGGACCAGTCTTTCACCCGGCGCGAGGTCGCGTGCGGCGGTCAGAACCTCGACCATCGCAGGCTGGGGCGGCGGCTCGGCAACAGTGTGTTGGGGTGCATTTCCGCGCAGGATGCCGCTGGCCAGATAGGCTGCAAGTGCAGCAGCTGTCAGGGCGACAGCCAGCACGATTATCCGGACCCTGTTCATCGGCGAATGCCCTTGTCTCAAATTCGGCGGTTAAATCTACTTTTGAGTGTAATGGTCAAATTTGTGTTAATCCGCGCCCACCTGCGGCCAGTTACATCCACCAGCTCTGCGAAAATGCGAGGATCCCGCCAATGGCAAGGGCAATGCCATAAGGCAGATCAGGCGAGAGAAATACCAGCCGGCGCGATATGAAGCCGCCGCGAATTTCGGAATCGAGCTTGACCAGCGACCAGGCGCCCACCACCAGTGCCAGCGCCCCGCCGGCCAGGACTGAAAAGATGAGGAAATGCATGGCGGCCGGAAAGCCAAGCCACAGGCCAGCCGCGGCCATCAGCTTGGCATCGCCTCCGCCGAATAGACGGAGGGAGAAGAGCAGATAGCCCGCAGCCAGAAGGGCAAGGCCGGTGGCAAGGTGCAGGCCGATCATCGGAAGCGGCATGCCGGCGGCAAGGGCTATGGGAAAAAAACTTATAGCGATCAGGAGGTTAAGCCGATTCGAAATACGCATGGACAGGGCATCGCCCGCGCCGGCGACGATCAGCAGAAGCGGAAAAAGCGTGGTGGCAAGGAAGGCGGTCACGCAGATGGCCCCAGCACAAGGCGGCAAGCTCAGTTATGAAAATGCCACCGGCCATGACAGCCGGTGGCAACGGACGCATGCCCCATGCGCCGCAATGGGTATCACGAGCCGCCGCCGGTCGCGGTCTGGGCCTTGTTGAACAGGTTGGTGAAGGTCGTGGAAACCGTCGGGCCGACGGCGACCACGGCGCCACCGATGACGGCAACGATCAGGGCATATTCGATGGCGGTGGCGCCAGATTCATCGCGCAGGAAACGCACAAACTTCGTCATGTCTCTTACTCCGGTGAAGGTTACTCTTCTCGGGCCCGGCAGCTACTGCCCCGCAGCGCCCTGTCCGAACCTAGGGTAGCAATAACACACATTTTTTTAACATCAAGTAAATATTTGAATTAATATCGATTTCATAAATTTATTCCCGATAAAAGTGCTTTTTACGGCCGTTTTCATTAAGGTTAACAAATCAAAATGATTTTTTTGTCGGAATACACAGATTTTATACTTCAGAATTACTTGTAAAATAAAAAATTACGCTGCGGCAACAAAAGTCTCACACAAGCAACCCAATCTGGCGCAATCTTTTGCAACCAGGGATATAGATATCGATCAGGGCAAGATTCATTCTCCTGTCCCAATTCGGAACAAGAAGTAGTGCGAAATACTTTTCCCTGTTTTCCGGGCTTTCATCTGCATCCCTGGCAATGAGCCGGGCGGCATGTCCCGTCTCTGTCCAGCCGGTATGCTTAAGGGATGCTTCACGTTCATACGCCATAATTGGAACATTGTTCCCGTCATGATTGAATTATGGCATGCGAAGGTGGAATCTTGCTAAAAATTTTTTACTATGAAATACTTCGCTGCAGCGTGATGGCAGCATCGGCACTGTTCCTGCTGGCGGGGCTTCCGGCTTTCGCCCGCGAAGAGCTGATCCTCTATAGCGACCATTCCAAACTCATAACCCTGCCAAGGCTGCCGGGAACGGTCGTCGTCGGCAACCCGAGCATTGCCGACGTGACGCTGGACGGAGACAGGCTGCTGCTGCACGGGCGCAATTTCGGCAATACGAGCCTGACCATCCTCGATCAGACGGGGGCGATGATGCGCGACTACGAGATCAACGTGACGCTGCTCGAGACCAACAGTGCCATGGTCTTCAAGAATGGCGCGCGGGTAAGCTACACTTGCACTCCCAATTGCCAGCCGACGCTGACCGTGGGCGACCTCTACACTCCGCATTTCGACGACCTGGCCGACGCCATCAACGAGAAGACCGAGATCGCGAGCGGCCAGCCCAGCACGGGGGCACCCCGCAACCAGGTGGTCTTACCTGCTCCGCTGACCGAATGAACACGCCCGGCCGCATGGCAGACCGCACGGGTCTTGCGGGTGGCCGACACAAGCGGCCGAGCGCCTTCCGGCATGACGCGAACGGCGTTGTTTCCGTCGAGTTCGCCTTGCTCATGGCGCCTTTCCTGCTGCTCCTCGTCAGCGTCATCGAGTTCGGCGCGTTGCTGCATGCCGAGGCAAGCCTCCAGCATGCGACCGAGAAGGCCGGACGGCTCATCCGGACCGGCCAGGTCACCGGCAGCACCGGCGAGAGCCTGATGAGCGCCGACGCCTTCGTCGAAAGGCTATGCGCCGATGCGCCGGCCCTCAGCAATTGCCAGCAATCCCTCAGCATCGATGTGCGGTCGGAAAACAGTTTTGCGCAACTGTCCTTGTCCATGCCCGAACCCGTCGACCTTGGCCCCGCCGAACCCGACGGAGGGCCGGTGATCAGTTTTTCGCCGGGCGGTGCCAGCGAGGCGACCTCACTGGTTGTCACCTATGACTGGAAGCTCAGCCTCGCCGCAATCTCCCCCATCGGCAATGTGCATGGAGGCAAGACACGCAGGCTGCAGGCAATCGCGGTGTTCCGGAACGAGCCGTTCTGACCATGACGGGAAGAGTCCGGAACTTCTGGCGCGGAAGAGAGAGCGAAGCGGGCGCCTCGGCCATCGAGTTTGCGCTGGCCCTGCCGATGGTCATGATGCTCTTTGCCCTGATGATCGATCTCACCCTTTATGTTTCGGCCTCCCGAAAGGTAACAAGCGCCGCGAATATTCTGACGGACATCGCCACCCAGCATGCATCGGTCATCACAGCGGCAAACATTGACGATGCCTTCGCAGGCGCGAAGCTTGCGCTGCGGCCGATCTCAGGCGACGAGATCGGCCTCGAAATCCGGAACTACCGCATGAGCAACGAGAAGCTCGCCCAGCAGTGGAGCCGGAAGGCAGCCTCCGGCCCCAGTTGCGCGTTCTCGGACACATCGACCCTCGATACCCTCACGAAGGGGGACAATGACATCATCATCGCGGCCGCCTGTTTCGACTACAAACCCGTACTTGCGAAGATGCTTGGTATTTCCGGAGTCGCCACACTGCACGTTGACTCGGAAGTGAGCCTTCGGCCGCGGGAATCCAACACGCTCAATTGCTCTGACTGCTGAAGCCTCTGGCGGTTTCCCGCCTTACGCGCTAAGCCCGGACTCCGGAGCGGGATTTTGGAACTCACGGTCTTTCTTGCCGTCCTTGCGGCGGCTGTCATGCATGCGGGATGGAATGTACTGGTCAAGCTGAAGCTGGACCGCTTTCTGACACTGTATCTGATCGAAACCATCATGGGGTTCATGGGCCTTATGATGCTGGCCGTGTTCCCATGGCCCGCAGCGGCCTCCATTCCTTACGCCGTGACATCCGGCCTCCTGCATGTCGGCTATGCGCTGTTCCTGTCACGCGCCTACCGCACGGGAGACCTGAGCCAGGTCTACCCGATTGCGCGCGGGGCAGCGCCGCTTCTGACCCTCGCCGTCACCTTTACCTTCATGCATGAAGACGTGACATTGATGGGTGCGGCGGGCGTCGCGGTTCTGGTGCTCGGCATCTGGGCAGTGAGCCTGATGGGCCGCGGCGCCATGCGCCTTGATGGCCTCACGCTGTTCTTCGCCATCGGAACGTCGGTGTTCATCGCCGCCTACACCATCGTCGATGGTGTCGGCGCGCGCGTCTCCGGGCAGGTTTCCGGTTACACCGGCCTCGTCTTCGTTCTCGACGCGCTGTTCCTCTCGATCGCGGCCTTCGTCATGCGTGGCCCCGGCATCGTGCGGGCCGTGGCGCCCTACTGGAAGACGGGCATCGTGGGCGCCTGCCTCTCGGTTGGCGCCTACTGGATTGCCATCTGGGCCATGACACAAGCGCCCATTGCCAGTGTCGCTGCCTTGCGTGAGATCAGTATTCTCATCGTCATGCTGCTGTCGATGCGGGTTCTGAAGGAGACGGTCAGCCTGTCACGCCTTGTGGGGGCGGGGCTGATCGTGGCAGGCGCAATGATGATACGCCTCGGTTAAGCACTGCCGATCAGAATGCCGGTCAGGAAGACGAGGAAGCCGCCCACCGCGATCTGGAATGCCGCCTTAAGGAAGGGCGTATCCATGTATTTGTAGCGGATCCACGAAATCGCCCAGAGCTCGAAGAACACCACGACGATGGCAATCCAGGTGGCGAGCTGGAAATCAGGGATGAGATAGGGCAGCGTATGGCCAAGGCCTCCCACCGCCGTCATCACGCCGGCGGCAAGACCGCGGATCAGCGGGTGGCCACGGCCCGTCAGCTTGCCATCATCCGAGAGGCCCTCGGCAAGGCCCATCGAAATGCCAGCGCCGATCGAGGCGGCCAAGCCCACGAGAAACGTTTCCCATGTGTTGCCCGTGGCGAAAGCTGCGGCGAACAGCGGCGCAAGGGTGGAGACGGAGCCGTCCATCAGCCCAACGAGGCCCGGCTGGATGACCTGCAACAGGAACAGGCGGCGCTTTGCTTCCCCCTCCTCCAGCTTGGCGTCTGCCGTCAGATGAGTGGCGCCGAGCTTCACGGCAATCGACTCATGGCCCTTCTCGGCTTCTGCCAGTTCCAGCAGCAGCTTCTTGACCTGCGGGTCGGCGCTGCGCTCGGCCGCCTGCTTGTAGAAGCGGTAATTCTCGAGTTCGATCACCTCGGCGCGCTGGCGCATCTCCTCGATGTTCATCTTGCCGATGGTCCAGGCCGGCTTGTGGCGCACGAAGCCCTGGATGTCAGAGCGGCGGATCAGCGGGATGAAGTCGCCGAACTTCTTCTGGTAGAGATCAGTCAGCCAGCGGCGGTGCTCGTGCTCCTCCTCCGCCATTTCCATGAACACCTTGGCGGAGGCGGGATAGGTGTCCATCAGCGCATTGGCAAAGCCCGCATAGGACCGCGCATCATCGTCCTCGCTCGAAATGGCGAGAGCCAGAAGTTCCTGTTCGGTCAGGTCGGAGAAGCTCTTCACGGCAGGGGGACCCCTTTGGTTCAGGATCAGTTTAGAATTATTCCAAACTACGGTCCAGAGCGAAACAGGATCAGTCCGATCAGTTCTCATCCATCTTGAGGGCGGATATGAAGGCTTCCTGCGGGATTTCGACCTTGCCGAACTGCCGCATCTTCTTCTTGCCTTCCTTCTGCTTGTCCAGAAGCTTGCGCTTGCGGCTGATGTCGCCGCCATAGCACTTGGAGGTCACGTCCTTGCGGAGTGCCGAGAGCGTTTCGCGGGCCACGATCTTGCCGCCGATCGCCGCCTGGATGGGGATCTGGAACATGTGACGAGGAATCAGGTCCTTCAACTTTTCGCACATCACACGGCCACGCTGCTCGGCGCGGCCCCGGTGCACGATCATCGCCAGCGCATCGACTGGCTCGGCATTGACGAGGATGCCGAGACGCACGAGGTCACCCTCCTCGTAGCCGATCATCT